>DRGT01000091.1 GCA_011055585.1 Candidatus Nitrosopumilus sp.
AAGCTGGCCTAAAATCTATCAAAACGTAATCGATCCTATCTCGACATTAACCTATGTTGCAGGACTAACAAATAGAATAAAGCTTGCAACTGGAATCGTTGACATGATGTATCAGAATCCATTGATACTAGCAAATAGATTTGCAGCACTTGACAATCTTTCAAAGGGAAGATTGTTACTTGGATTAGGATTAGGTCATTCAAAAGACGAGTTTGATGCAGCTGGTGTTCCATTTGTGAATCGTGGAGAACGAGCTGATGAGTTCTTACAAGTTCTAAACAAAGTTTGGTATGATGAAACGGTACAACACGACGGAAAATATTACAAAATTCCAAAATCAATCATTGGACCAAAACCTTACCAGGAAAAAATACCAATTTATTTGGCAGGTTTTTCACCAAAAACATTTAATAGAATAATTAATACAAATGCAAACGGTTGGGTTGGAATTCCACAACTAGACTATGATGGCTTCAAACAAGGACAAGAACAGCTAAGAAAATTAGCCTCAGAAAAGGGAAGAGACCCAAACAGCGTAGAATTTCCAGTACTAGTATTTCCAGAAGTTTCACAATCAGATCTTGGAAGCGATAGATTACCAATGAATGGAAGCATACAACAGATTGCGCAAGACATTCACGATCTGGAAAAACTTGGAGTAAACCACATCAATCTAGTGTTTGACTTTGGAACCATAGCAAATGATTTGGATAAAAGATTATCATATACAAAACAGATTCGAGATGCAATAATGCCACCATTATTAACGAGGTAAAAAAAATGAACATTTTAGAAAAAACAACAATCAATTCACCAGCAGAAAATGTCTGGAAAACACTTTCAGCACTTGATGGTGTTGAAAAATATCTTCCAGTAGTAAAAAGCTCAAAAATTCAAGGAAGTGGCTCTGGTGCACAACGAACTTGTCAGGTACAGTTTGGAGAACAGAAAGGAACACTAGTTGAGAAAATAGAAAAAGTTGATGATCAAAACAAGACACTTCAAATCTCAATGCTAGAGGCACCTGCTCCTTTTGAAGGAGTCAGGATTAACATGCAAGTAAAGCCAATTGATGATAATACTTCAGAATTTTCTGTGTGGTCTGAGCTTTCAGATGAACAATCACAACCAATGCAGCAAATTTTCCAGATGATGGCTCAAGGCCTTAAACAATTACACGAGGTAAAAAATTAATTTCTAAAAAATTATGGATCAGATTTTGATCTTATCTAGAAATTTCAGATCTTAAAATATCATAAGCCTTTGATGCATCTTTACTATTCAAAGTAATAATCATTTTGTCTTTTGAAAAATATGCATCATCCCATTCAATTCCATTTGTATGCAACAAATCTGCAACATAGCTACCAACATCTGACCTGTTTTGTCCAGAAGGAATTCCAATTGAAATTCTTGTCAAACCAGTACTAAACTGACTCTGCGCATTTGGTATTGATTCTAAGAGTTTTCTTACATCAGCTAAATCTTCTGTTAAGAATCTAAACGAATCAGCTACTCTAAAAAACTCGTAATTAGGATCAATCTTTGAGAATTGATCAAAGAATGAAGAGGCCTCTGCAATTTTAAAACCATCTCGAGGAATCCTAACATCCATAATTCCATCCGTAACAGAAAGACGAGCATTCTTTAGAACAGACTCATCTGAAACATCCTCTTTTTGCTCAAACGAATCAGAATAGCGCTTTATCGCAACCACTATGGTATTGAGATTTACAGAATTTCCAAGCATCTTTTCTATTTCGGGCTGGATTTTGACAGCCAAGGCCGTATAGTTGATCAAATCCATCTTCATACAATCGTAAACTGAGCGATTCCTGGTGATTATTTCACGCACAACCTCAGGAACGGACATGCCTACCAGCCTCATAACAAATATTATATAATGTCACGTATAAGTGCATTATGTAATTAACCTTACAATTACCCATAATCCTTATATAATGTCATATATATTACATATTATAGGTGTTTATGACAAATGTTCTTTGATGACGAATTTGATAATCTCTTCAATAGAATGTCTAGATCCTTCATAAATCTAGATGACCTGTTTGAAGGGATAAAATCAGCAGGAACTGCTTCTGGACCATTTTATTACGGTTGTACGATGACCGTTGGACCTGACGGAAAGCCTGTGGTAAAAGAATACGGTAATGTAAAACCAGAATTACTTCCAACATCAGATACTAGAGAACCTCTAGTTGACACAATTGTTGATGAAAAAGAAAAGCTTGTAAAACTGGTTGCAGAGATGCCTGGAGTAGAAAAGAAGGACGTCAAAATTGTTGTTGATGGAAAACTTGTGAATATCGATGCAGAACATGGTGAAAAAAAATACCATGCCAAAGTTCCAATCAAACACAAAGTTGATGAAAACTCTGTAAAGGCATCATACAAGAACGGTATTCTTGAAATAATCTTCAAGCAACTGCCTGAAGAAAAACCAAAAGGAAAAACAGTGGAGGTCGAATAGACTCCATCTTTTTTATGGTGATATGAATGAATGAATTTGAATTGAAAATTGAGGGAATGAAAGTAAAGGGTAAATGATATGAAAGAAAAGTGTAGTGTACAATACAAGCAACATTTTGAAATTAGAAGAATTGATGCTAATCATGTGAAATGTTTTACTTGTAATAAGATTTGGAACAACCAAGAATTTGAAGATGATTATAGTGATATGAATGAGCGAATTAGAATTAAAAATTGAGGAAATTCCTCAGCAACATGTTGGAAATGGACGAGCAATAATTGATCCTAAAATTATTGAAGATACTAAGTGGAATACTGGACAAATTTTAGAATTAACTTATAACAAAAAAACTCATGTAAAACTTTGGCCAGGAGCTCCTGAAGACTATGGTTCTGGTATTGTAAAAATTGATGGAATCACTAGACAAAACATTGGAGCAGGCATTGGTGATAAAATAAAAATCAAAGGTGTTGAAGCAAGTTCTGCTGAACAAATCGTTCTATCTCCAACAGAAAAGATTCAAGCTGAAGGATTACAGGAATACATGAGACAAAATTTTTTGAATCATATCTTTACAACTGGTGATACTATAACTCTTGGTACACAAATGGGTGGAAAGATTCAGTTCATTGTAACTAGTACAAAACCTGCAAAACCTGTAATTGTTACAGAAAATACAACTTTCAAGCTTGGTTCAATGGCAAAGGCAGTTGATTCGTCTTATCCAAGAATTACTTATGATGATCTAGGCGGATTAAGAAAGGAAGTTCAAAAGATTCGTGAAATGGTAGAATTACCTATGAGACATCCTGAATTATTCGAGAAAATAGGCGTCGAAGCACCAAAAGGTGTGCTTTTGTATGGTATTCCTGGCACGGGTAAAACCCTTCTTGCAAAGGCAGTTGCTGGAGAAACTAATGCTCACTTTACTTCACTAAGCGGTCCTGAAATTATGGGAAAATACTATGGTGAATCAGAACAACGACTCAGAGAAATTTTCAAACAAGCTGAGGAAAACGCACCAAGCATAATCTTTATTGATGAAATTGATTCTATCGCACCAAAAAGGGAAGAAGTAACAGGTGAAGTAGAAAAAAGAATTGTTTCACAGCTTTTAGCATTAATGGATGGAATGAAAAGTCGTGGCAAAGTTGTTGTAATTGCTGCAACAAACAGACCAGATTCTATTGATCCAGCTTTAAGACGACCAGGAAGATTTGACAGAGAAATAGAGATTGGAATTCCAGATGAGCAAGGACGAAATGAAATTCTAAACATCCATACCCGTGGAATGCCAATTGAAGAAAAAGTTGATCTCAAACAAATTTCAAGGATAACTCACGGCTTTGTTGGGGCTGATTTAGAATATCTAGCAAAAGAGGCTGCAATGGGATCACTCAGACGAGTAATGCCAGAAATTGATCTTGATCAAGAAAAAATTTCTTCTGAAGTTTTACAAAAGATCAAAGTAACTAGTGAAGACTTTAGAGATGCACTAAAAGAGGTTAGACCATCTGCATTAAGAGAAGTTCTAGTTCAAGTACCAAATGTAACTTGGGATGATGTTGGTGGATTAGATTCACTAAAAGAAGAATTGCGTGAAGCAATTGAATGGCCACTAAAGCACAAAGAAGCAATTGAATACGTAAACGTAGAAACCCCAAAGGGAATTTTACTATATGGTG
>DRGT01000092.1 GCA_011055585.1 Candidatus Nitrosopumilus sp.
AATTAAAAGAAAAAGGAATGGCACTTGGAATTCTTTCTAATACTGAACAAGTTACTTTTTCAATTGTTAATGAAATTATGCCGTTGAATCATTTTGAGTACAAATTTTTGTCTTACAAAATTGGTTATGCAAAACCAGATAAAAGGATCTACCAACATGTCGTTGAAAATCTTCCTTTTAACAAAGAGAAATTATTATTCATAGATGACATTTATTCAAATGTCGAATCAGCTAAAACCGTTGGAATAGACTCGTTCCAATTTTTGTCAGTTGAAAATTTAATACAACAATTACGTAACAAGAATATTCTATGACTCAAAGGAAAAAACATCGAGTCACCTCAAAATGATTTGCCAAATTTGGCATCGAATATACTATGAAATTACTTAAGGATGATCAAAGTATGAACCATTTCATACTTTTTTATCAACAGAATTACCGAACTGTTGATTACTACAATAACAGTGATAGGTTTCACGAATTTTCTGCATTAAACTAAGAATTAAGAATTTTCAAGATTAACATCCATATTTTTGTGCCCATGCATGAGTTGAAAACTCACTTCTAGAACAAAAAGCCGAAGGCAACCATGCATGATCAGCATCTAAAACAGATTCATTAAGATTAACCCCATTGCAGTAAATCACTGCAATCATTCTACCATAGCTACCTAGTGTTTGCCTATCATCTTCATCAACTAGTGCTTCAGAGCCAACAGGACAGATTTGTTCAACAAAATGTTTTGCATCTAATCCTCCAAACTCATCTAATTCTGGAGTCGAAGCCAACGCAAATCGTATGGAATTACCATTAACATGAATTGTGTCTCCGTCAACAATTTTAGTCACATTGCCAGTAAAACATGCAGCTGTACCAGAGCAATAATTTGATTGAGCTTCTGGTTCCACTTGTTTTTGTTGAGGTAGAGATGAATAAGTTATTATGGAAATAAGAAAAATACCTGCAATTATTCCTGAAAGTAAAACCTTTTTCATAAATATTCTATCTTAAACAAAGAATTAAGAATTTTTAGGATTAATCAGTAAACAAAGTAAACAAAACAAAGGAGATAATAGAAAAAAATCATGTGGTTTTAGGCATGGAAAAAAAGCAGCGAATTACAGAAATTGGCAAAGAATTGTATGCTGATGGAGGAGTTGACGCATTAGAAAATTTCTTTTTTGCACTAAAAAACAGAATCGAAGGGGAAATTAATCAAGATCAAAGTCCATTTAAGACATTATGGAATGGACTAGATGATAGCTGGAAATTCTGAATTTGTAGTTTTTAAAAAAAATGATAAAATGTTCAGCCTTTACCGATTCTGAACATCTTTGTGTTACATGTTCCACATGTACCTTTTATAGCAGGTTTGCCGTTTTTGAGAGTTGTAGGACTTGCACCCTGGATCTCTCTTTTTTCTCTGCATTTGACACAATAACCAATTGTCATGAGGTTACTGACTAGAGGTGATATTAGCGGAATATTGTAAAAATAATTTAACTTCGAGGCAAATTACAGATCTTTGCCTCACAAAATGGGCAATTAAAAATGTTAAATTATTTAAGCGAAAAACATAACTAAATTTCAATAAAAATCATGTGGTTTTAATCTTTTTTTGGGTTTTATAAAATGTTCACAGTTATTTCTAAGATTTGTTAACAGTTCATATCAAATGTTAATTGGAAAAATGGAAGGCAGGATTTGATGAATACAAAGTAAAAACAAACTGCTTTGGTTCAAATGGAAAATAGTTTGTGTAAGTTGCTCTACCTTGTATTATTGCAAGGTCTGGGAGGTCTTTAATTGTTAGTCCGTTGGTTGCATCATCATTACCAACTGATTGTAGTCTGATCTACAAATGAGTGAAATCTTGATGATTTCTAGGACACCTTTCAGGAATAGAATATTTATTGAAGTAAATTTTTCTATATTGACACATTGAGTAAAAATAAAATTAAAATTATTGCAAGTTTGTTATCAGTATCAGTTATTATCGGAATCATCATATTCACTGTACCATTTGACTCTCCCGAGTCAGAATTAACGACAGTTGTATCTCCAACTACAAATAATACAAATTCTTCTTTGACAGGAACCATACATATTGGTGGACTCGTTCCTTTAACTGGCAGTTTGTCAAATCTTGGAGAGGATGCAAGAGCAGGCGCAAATCTTGCTGTAATTGATTTTAATGAATACCTTGAAAAATTAGAATCTGACTGGGAATTAGACATGATAACAGAGGATAGTGGAACTAGCCCAACAATTACTCTTGAAAAAATTACCAGTCTTAAAGCAAAAAATATCAATATTGTACTTGGACCTGCTTCAAGTGCAGAAGTTAGTTATGTGAAAGGCTATGTGGATAGCAATAATATGTTAATTATATCTTATGGTTCATCTGCAACATCCCTTTCCATACCAAATGATAATCTGTACAGACTAGCTCCAGATACCACAGAACAGGGCAATGCAATTGCCAATATAATCTACAGTGAGGGAATCACAACACTAATTCCAATATGGAGAGGAGACATATGGGGTGATGGACTGCACGACTCTATATTTTCAGAATTTACAAGAATTGGTGGAACAGTAGATGAGGGTATACGTTATTTTCCTGACACAACTATGTTTCCTATTGAAATATCATTTCTTGAACAAAGAGTCCAACATCACGTAGATTCAATTGATGCAGAAAAAATAGGTGTGTTGATTATTGGTTTTCAAGAATATGTACAAATAATATTTTCTGCATCACAATACGATATATTAGATGATGTCAGATGGTTTGGCTCACCAGGCATTACAGAAACCAGTCAAATGGTTAATGATCCAACTCTGAAGGAGTTTTCAAAAAGAACACAATTCACCGCCATACAGTTTGGCGCATCATCTTCTTCAGAATATGATAAAGTGAAAAATAGAATAGAATTAGAGATTGGGAGATCAGCAAGCATCTATGCATTTACGGCATATGATGCGGTGTGGATTATTGGACTTACAATGCTTGAAACTCAAAGTGATGACGTTAGTATTGTAAAAGCGAAATTTCCAGAAATTGCAGAAAATTATAGTGGTGTAATTGGATCCACAAAACTAAATAATGCAGGAGATCTGGCCACAGCAAACTACGATATAGTTGGGATAAAGAATGATCAATGGTTTTTAGCAGGCACATACAATGCTACTTCAGGTATTATTTCAAAAACAGGTTGATTAGAATCTATACTAAAAAGTGAATGCATATGGAGAAAAATAATATAACAAAAAATTTTCGTATAGGCACTTATCTCACAAGCCGTTTAGAACAATTAAGGATTTTCATTTTAACTAGCTGTCATATTAAGTGTAAGAAATTCTGATAGTGGTTCTGGGTTCTCAAAACTTTCCCACACATAAATTTCTACCACAAATTTTCCTGATATATTTGGAGTCCATGAAACCCCAGGACTAAAAGTTTTTGTTGGGGTTACTTCAGCTTTAAAGAAATTTAAATACTGAATTATGTTTTGGCTATCTTTAATTTGAACTATATATACGAAATCTTGTGAAATATCTTGATTGTTTGTAATGTTTGCTGTGATAACAACTAGCTGATTTACAATAACATTTTCTGAAACTGTATTGCCTCTAAAATCTGCTAGTCGAGGAGATGTTACTTGTAATCTATCAAGAGATTCAACGGCATATGCCGCAGGTAAAATCGAGGCTGAAATCATGCCTAAAATCAATAATAGTAACCTTAGCACGAAAATTTCAAATTTTTATCATACTAAAGCGTTTGCGTATAATATTATTAGGTTGAAAATGACTAGTTTTAAAATTCCTTATGGCAAAGAAGAAATTTCATTTGAAATGCCTTCTGAATTCAACGTAACTGTAGCTAAAATCAATTCTGTATCACCCATTGCTAATATTGCAGAATCTGCAAAAAATGCACTTTTGAATCCAATTAACTCTAAACGACTTACAGAATTAATCAAAAATGATGATTCTGTATGCATCATTGTCACTGATATTACCCGAGCTTCTCCAGATAAGGAAATTTTACCACATTTAATAGAACAAATATTAGAAAAAACCAATTCAAAAAAACTGACTTTACTAATTGCATCTGGGTTACATAGAGAAATGAGTAATGCAGAAAAAATTGAAAAATATGGTGAAGAAATTGCAAGCAATTTTCAGATCATTAATCATGATGCAACAAATCAAGAAAATCTCATTTCACTTGGAACAACAAAAAATGGTACTCCTATCAAAATTTCAAAAATTGCATATGAATCTGATTTTTTAATTTCAATCGGTGTTGTCGAACCTCATCAATATGCTGGATATAGTGGGGGGTATAAAACACTAGCAATTGGCGTAGCTAGTGATGAAACTATAAGCAAAACTCATTCACGAATGTTTATTGAACATCAAAAAACTCGAATTGGAAATATTGATGGTAATATCTTTAATGAAGATATAATTGAAATAGGAAAAAAAGTGGGATTAGATTTCATTGTAAATGTTATTCTAGATGACAAAAAAAATATTGTTGACATAAAGGCAGGGGAGCCTTTAGCAACATACAAAACATTAGTATCTACCGCAAAAAAGATTTCAGAAACTACAATAAGTAAATCATTTGATGTGGCAGTTTGTGGAATAGGATTTCCTAAGGATACAAACTTGTATCAAACAAGTCGTGCAGCAAGTTATCTTTTTTACCTTCCTACTAAAGTTGTAAAAAATGGAGGATACATCATAATTCCTGCAACCTGTGATGAAGGAGCCGGTCAAGGTATAGGGGAACAACGATTTTTTGATATGCTAAAAAATAAATCACTCGAACAAATTCTTAACCATAAAAATGATTTCAAAGCTGGTGAACAACGAGCATTCATGATGGCTAATGTGCTTAAACACTGTAATGTGATAATTGTTGGCTCTAAAGAACCACAAATTGTGAAGGATGCAAAAATGATTCCTACATCAACAATGAATAAAGCATTTGAAATAGTTCAAAATGATTTAGGGAAAAATTTAGACGTAATTTTAATTCCTAATGCTATGATGACGCTTCCAATCATAAAATAAAAATTATTTTTCTAAATTATATCGTTATTCTGTAATAATCCCAGCGTTCTGGATCAAATGTATGTACAAATTCTGCATTTTCTGGACTGTTCACTCTTTTTGCTATAACATCTCGAAGTGCAAAACTTGTTAAGAATTTGTATTTTTTTGCATGAGATTGCATGGCAAATAAATGTCGCATTTCACTGCCACCTCTTAATCCCCAATAACCCATTTTTAGTGAAATTGGTTCTAAGAAAATTGTATTATATAATCCATAGTTTTCATCTTTGATTTCTGGACGCAATTGATAGCTTTCAAGTGGACCTCCCTTTGCAAACCCAATAACCTCTCCACTAATGTCTCCTAGCCTAAGTGTATTTAGAATGACATTTGGGTCTCGAACTGCTTCGCCAAATCCGTTTCGAGCAAATTGTAGAGGTTTTGGCAATTCTTCATAAATTGAAAATAACATTTTGACAAAATCAGAATCCTGCCTTGTTCTCATTTTTTCTATTACTGGGCACAGTCTTAGATTTTCAAATAAATAGTCAGATTGAATTTGAATTTCCTCTTGTCGTAGATTCAAAAAAGATAAAACATTATCAAAGAAATTTTTTCTCATATGCTTTGGTAATGTCCGAAGAACAGGGTTTACCATTTCAGTTTCATTATTTAGTAATTCTTCGAAATAAGCTACTGATCTACGAACAATCACTGATGGATGCCAAGCTAGAGCATGTGCGTTCATCTTTGCCATTTCCATAGCTTTTGAAAAATCTCCTAATGCATAACCAAACACTCTATCAACTATTGAAAGAAACCATCCTAATTTCAAATAATGCTCTTGTTTTTCTTTATCAGTTTTTGTTAATTCAGATTTTCTAAAACTTTGCTGAATTTGTTTTTCAGCGTTTTCTTTTAGTTGACCTGCCCAAGGATAAGTAGTTCTAAGAATTAATGCTTTAACAATTTCAATATCTAACTTTGCAGATTCTATGTGTTGCTTTAGATTCTTATCCATTGTAATAAATCTTAGAACGCTTTCTTCGTGTGGCTTGTCAACACTTTTTTGAGGATCAAAATCATGGAAAAGAGCAGCAGTGTAAAGATACTTCAAATCCTCTTTAGTGATTTTGAAATGTTCTCTACCAAGTTTTGAAGCTAGCAAAGTACCAAAAGTAACTTCTAATTCATGATTGACGTTGTGATAACCGTAATAATCTGCACCAAGACCCTGACTTTCAAACAAATCGATTGTATAATCTAGCATTTCGGTATAGCAATCTTCATCCATTCCACATTCTACTAGCAAATTGATAATCTCATTTCTTAATGCCGGTGTAGAAGCAAATTCCTGCATTGCTAATCGATCAATATTCTAATTTTTAAAGTTGTAGGAATAGCAGATTCATAGTGACTGAATCTTCTGATGAAAAACTATTGGATTCGTTATTACAATTTCAGGAAAAACAGAAGCTAGAATTTTCGGCTCAGATTGAAAACAAATCATTTCCCCTAAGTGAGGCATCAATTGAAAAATCTTCTACTCCTGTGACTAGCCCAACTCTGAGAGGGGGGGTGTATTTTTCTGATACCTATGTTTACAAAATCAAAGGCATTGTAAGTGACTCCGCAATAATTCCACTATTGTCAAAGACAATGTTGGGTCCAAATACTGAATTTAGTGATATTTTGGTCAAAACAAGTGCTATAATCGATTCCAATAAAGCCGATATCTCATTACATACCAATCTGACAAACAGCATGCAATCATCTTCAAAAATTGAATTAAATCTGATAATTATAAGTGCAGAAAAAAATTAGATTGAATCAAACATTTAGATATTTGTCATAACGTTCCCGTTTTTCTTGATCAGATAAAATTTCATGTGCTTTGTTAATCTCTGCCATTTTACTTTCTGCATTAGAATCCTTTGTCTTATCTGGATGTAATTCTTTGGCAAGCTGTCTAAATTTTTGTTTTATTTCCGTGTGTGTTGCATTTTTTTCTACTCCTAGAATTTGATAATAATTTGGTAGTGATTTTTCATTTGCAGCATTTCTAAATTCATCATCTTCTATAGTCTTTGAACCGCGTTCTTCATAATCCTCAGACCAGTCAGAGTGATATTTTTCATAAACATTATTTTTTTTAGATGAAAAATCTCCTTCATCATAAGTTGTTTTTTTTCTATGAATACTGTTTCTAGCAATAAAAATAAAAATTCCAACCACAATCAAAATGGCAGTTGTAAATAGAATTATTTGATCATCAACACTAACAGCTATTTCATTGGAATTAATTCCTTGCCCAAACGCTGTTGGAAAAAAGAACGTAAGGACTAGAACACAAAATATGGGAAATTTGTTCATTTCTAGGTTAATCTAAAGTCTTCTTTAACCGTATTAAGTACCACGTGAGTAATCGTACTTTCAACATTAGATATTACTGAAAGATTTTTAATAAATTTACTTAGATCTTCTCGTCCCTTGAATTTTGCTATTATCAATGTATCAGTATTACCTGTAACATCGTACACTGCGCATACATTTTCTATTCCAGATAACTGGTCTTCGACTTGAACTAATTTGTCTTTTTTTGCAATAATCTCAATCACAGCTGTCAAATCATACCCTAATTTCTCATGGTTAAGTACAGATGTGTATCCTTTGATGATTTTTTCTTTTTCCAGTTTTTTTATTCTAGATAATACAGTCACAGTTGACAATCCAAGTTTGAGAGATAATTGCCTTGCAGATAATCTAGCATCAACAAGTAAATTTTTCAAAATTTTTTCATCAATTTTATCCATGTCTAATTACCCCTTTTCAATGAAAATGCATTTAAATTTTCATAATTTTACTAAATGAATGTTTGATAATTCATTATTATTCTATAGTTCTTACAATTCATCGAAATACACGATTAGAGTTAAAAATTTCTAAAACTACCTTTAAAACAAATTTTAACAATAATATTTTGTGAGCAAAATTGATTCTCTAGTCGAGCAAGGTAATTCACTTCTTAATGAGGGAAAATTTGAAGATGCTTTAGGATTTTTTGAGCAAGCACTCTTGTTAGATCAAAAAAATCCTGAACTTTGGAATTACAAAGGTGTCGCATTGAGAAGTATTGGAAGATACGATGAAGCTATTGAGTGTTTTAACAAATCATTAGAAATAGATCCTAGAGATAAAGAAGCATCATAAAATTGATTTTCTGCTAACAACAAGTCAATGTATATTACAGTTCAAATGTTAATAAAAAATTATAGAAAAAAAACTTGTGAAATTATTTGAAGATGCTTTTGATTATTGTGAAGAAGGAAATTATCTTCAAGCATTGAAACGCTATGATGAAATTTTAACAATTGAACCACAAAATATTGGTGCCTTGATTGACAAGGGAACCACTCTCCAAAATCTTGGTAAGCTAAAAACAAGTATCAAATTTTATGATAAAGCATTATCACTAAATCCAAACAATTTAGATGCACTAGTAAACAAGGGTTCTGCTTTGCACTCTTTGGGTTTATTTTCTCAAGCCATAGATTGCTATGATTTATCATTAAAAATTGATAAAAAATGTGCAATGACATTTGCTTACAAAGGATTGTCACTTGGTGAGCAAGGAAGGGTAAAGGAGGCTCTAAAATTTTTCAAAAAAGCCCTTAGTATCGATAAAGATTATGACATCGCGAAAATCAGTAAAGATATTGCACAAGATCTCTTAAAATCTATAAAAAAAGAACAGTTAAAATTCAAAACACAGTGACATCGCCTGGAGCAGGCTCTCTTTTCATATCTTTATCATGAAATTCAAAAAAATCCTTGTGAATACTGTGTTGATGCTTTCTTAGCTGTTCGATGTCGTTAAAGCCCTCATGACATAAAAAGCATTTTGGCTTATCTTCATCAATTAGTGGTAGTACCATATCTGATTAGGCTATGACTTACCAATACTTATTTTTTGAGTTTTTCAGTAAATTCAGCCAAATTTTATATTTGCTCAGAAATGAGTTTGTGGTGTGTTAGAACAATTAGTTGATCAATCTCAAGCTCTAGATCGTGCAATTGCTGGTGAAGAGCTTTCTTTCAATGATGGTGTGGAATTGATGAATTATGATAATTTGCATATGTTAGGTGCAGTTGCTGACATGAATAGAAAAAAACTTGTTGGTGATACAGTAACCTTCACATCTTCCTATTACATGAATTACACAAACGTTTGTACTGCAAGCTGCCAAATGTGTGCATTTTATAGAAAAGGAAATGAAGACGATGCATATACTCTAACCCCTGAACAGATTGAACAAAGAGTAGCTCTGGCCAAACAGATGGGTGCAACTGAAGTTCATATTGTTGGTGGATTTCATCCGAAAGCTCCTCTAGATTACTATGAATACATGATGAGAATTATCAAAGACAATCATCCAGAATTAAACATCAAGGCTTTCACTGCCGCAGAAATCTTCTTCTTATCAAAACTAACAAAAAATTCTGTAAAAGAAATTCTTTCTAGATTAAAGGATGCAGGTCTTGATTCTATGCCTGGTGGAGGTGCAGAATTGTTTCACCCAGATGTCAGAAAACAAATTGTCAGAGGAAAATGTACTGGCCAAGAATGGTTAGACACAATTGAGCAGGCTCACAACCTGGGAATTAAAAGCAATGCAACAATGCTTTATGGTCATGTAGAAAAAATTGAGCACATTATTGATCATCTCATCAAAATTCGTGAATTACAAAAAAAGACAAAAGGATTCATCACCTTTATCCCTCTTAGATTTAGTTTAGATAATACTGAACTTGAAAAGGAAGGATTAGTTACACATGAGTGCTCTTCTGTTTATGATCTTAAAGTAGTCGCATTATCTAGATTGATGCTCGGAAGTTTTCTAAACAACATATCCGTATATTGGGTTGCTTATGGCAAAAAACTAGCACAAGTAGCTTTATCATATGGGGGAAGTGATTTAGTCGGAACTGCTTTTTCTGAAGAAATCTATCGTGCAGCTGGAAAACCAACTAATTCATCAATTTTGGAATTAGCTACAATGGTAAAAGAAGCTGGAAGACAACCTGCACAAAGAGACACATTCTTTAACATTCTAAAAAAGTTCTAATTTTTAATTAATAAAATATTTTCAAATTATTCTGCGGGCTTTTTCTCCACTTTTTTTACTCCACCTTTTCTTTTTCTTCTTGCCCCGAAACTAATCAAAACTAAGAGAAATCCAATTCCCATTAAAATACCAGATAAATTATTCAAATCTTGATTTTCTTGCTGTCTTATCAAAAGATCCAATGTTTCTTCTTCAGTCATCCCACTTGTTCCTACAGATATTACTGAATTTAGGTACAGTGAGAGAACAATGCCAACTATTATCATGACTAATCCCCCTGAAAGAATTTTCTTATCGACTAGAACCATTTCCTAAATTTCAGTTATTGTAAATCGTATTTAGAGTATTTTGAGATGTTTTGGCTAGAATTAGGCAATCTGTAATTTGAAATCACGTACTATGTTTTGACTTCTAGCCATTTCAAACATTTTTCGAATTGATTTTTCACCATTTTCCCCCATATCGACTGTGACATCATTTACATACATTTTAACAAATTTTTCTATCAGATCTCGTGATTTTCCACGACAATATTGCATAGCATAATCAATTGCTTCATCCTGATGCTCACGTCCATACTTTATTGAATCTCTTAGAAAACTGTCAAATTTTCTAATAGTTTCTATCCCAAAGCTGGATTTCATTACATTAATTCCTAAAGGTACTGGAAGACCATTTGTGGTTTTATCCCACCATTCTCCAACATCTACGATTTTCACGTTTCCTTCTTGCTCATATGATAACTGAGTTTCATGAATCACAAGTCCTACATCAACTTCCCCATTTTTTACTGCTTTAGGGATATCGCTAAAACTCATTTCAAGAAAATCGAACTTACCTATCATTAATTGTAAAAGTAAAAAGGCTGAAGTCATTTTTCCAGGAATCGCAATCTTTGACTTTTTAATTTGTTCAATTGTCAACATTTCTTTTGCTGTTATTATTGGACCATAACCAATACCAAAACTTCCCCCACTTCGTAAAATTGTGTAATCTGGAATGTGTGCACATGCATGTACGGAAACTGCTGTAACATCTAACTCTGGATTTACGGCCTTTCTGTTTAATTTTTCAATATCTTCTATTACATATTTTACTGTAAAGTCATCTGATCTAACTTTTCCAGTAAACATTCCATAAAACATAAACGCGTCATCAGAATCCGGTGTATGACCTACAGAAATTTCCACGTAGCACGTAATTTAGATGGTAATAAAAATCAAAACAACAAAAACATCTTGAGGAGTTCTAATATACTAATTCTTTTGAAAACATAATGTGAAAACGATAGAAGCATTTGAAAGAGATGTTATTCTCCAAACCCAATTTCTTCAGACTTTTCAACCACAACAGCCACTATCAGATGTTTCTCAAAGAAATTCAATGTTCTGTGGAAGTGGAGACTCTCTTGCTGCTGCAATGCTTGCTGAGGCTCATTCTGACTTGAAGGTACGTGCGGTAGACCCTCTTGATCTCTTAAAAAATCAACAAATCACAAAAAAACACAATGTTTTTCTGATTTCAATCTCTGGCAACACAGTTTCAAATATCAAAGTGGCTAAACTTGCTAGAAAATCAACTGCCATAACATCTAATCCAAAAAGTAGACTTGCAAATGCATGCTCACGAACAATTCTTTTGAAATTTCCTAATTCTGATGTTTTTACTGGAGGAAGTCTAAGCTTCCTTCAAAGTGCATTAACTTGTATTTCCCTTGTCACAAGTTTCAATATTCCAGATAGCACAAAAATTTTCCAAAAAGCAATTAGAGAAACAAGAAAAATTAAATTCACAAAAAGGATTTTCATTCTAGGAAATCTTTACACCTTTCCTATTGCTATGTATGCTGCTGCAAAATTTTATGAACTGCTTGGTCTTGACGCTCACTTTGAAAGAATTGAACAATTTTCCCATATGGAATTATTTTCCGTAAAAAAAGGAGATGCAGTAATTATTTTTGAAGAAATAAACCCATATAATACACAATTAATAAAAAATCTAAAAAAAATAGGTCTTGGAGTATTTCAACCAACATTAGGGACAAAAAATAAAATTGAACAATTTTTGTTTTTTACATTTGTGGCTCAGTTAATGCCATTGTTTGAATCAAAGAGGAAAAAACAAAAGGACTGCCATTTTGTAACATCAAAAAATCTTAGAAATGCTAGTAACAAAATGATCTATTGATCATGCTTAAAACTGCATGATTTTTCCTAATATTGTCTTGGTTTCGTTTACTTGGTTTACCGAAAATTCTTAATTCTTAGAAGTAGAACCTTGGATTAATTAGATTTATTAGCTGTAGAATTTGGATTTGCGAATATGAAATACAAGTCAACCGAGCAAGTGATGAAGATTATTAAGAATAAAGACCAAATTCGAAATTTTGGTGTAATTGCTCACGTTGATCATGGAAAAACCACAATGAGTGATAGTCTTCTTGCAAATTCTGGAATTATTGCACCTTCAGCTGCTGGTAAGGCTCTAGCACTTGACTCTATGAAACAAGAGCAAGAAAGAGGAATCACAATTGTACAAGCTAATATTACTTTGAATTACACTGCAAAAGATGGCAAAGAATACGTTATCAATATGATTGATACTCCTGGCCACGTAGACTTTTCAGGTAGGGTCATCCGAAGTCTTAGAGCAATAGATGGGTCAGTTGTAGTATGTGATGCCGTTGAAGGAATCATGACTCAGACTGAAACAGTCACAAGGATGTCTCTTGAGGAAAGAGTAAAACCTGTTTTATTCATCAACAAGATTGACCGACTCATTAAAGAGTTAAGACTTACTCCTGAGAAAATGCAAGAAGCTCTTGCAAAAGTTGTTTCAGATTTTAATGGATTAATTGACACTTATGGAGAACCAGAACACATTGAAAAATGGAAAGTTTCAATTCAAGATGGTAGTGTCACTTTTGGTTCTGCAAAAGATAGATGGGCTATTAACATTGATATAATGAAAGAGAAAGGAATTTCTTTCAAAGATGTTTATGCAGCTTATCAGGATGGCGGAGACCTAAAGGCACTTGTAGAAAAAGTACCTCTTGCTGATGCTATTTTAGGAATGGTTGTAAAACATCATCCTCCGCCAGATGTTGCTCAAAAATACAGAATTCCAAAGATTTGGAAAGGAGATCTTGAATCTGATATTGGGAAAGCCATCCTCAATTGTGATGAAAATGGTCCTACTGTAATGATGATTGTTAACATGGCTTTGGATCCTGCAGCTGGTCCTGTCGCTATTGGTAGATTGTTTTCTGGCACAATCAAAGATGGACAAACAATAAACATTATTGATACAAAAAGAGAAGGAAGAGTTCAATCAGTTAACTTTTTCATGGGAAATCAACGAGAAATGGTTGGTGAGCTTGGTGCTGGAAATATTCCAGCACTTTTGGGATTAACAGAAGCTAGAGCAGGCCAAACTTTGTCATCCATTAAAGATATCAAGATGTTTGAGGGAGTCAAATATGTATCAGAACCTGTTGTACAGATGGCAATAGAACCAAAACATCCAAAAGATTTACCAAAACTTGTTGAAGTCTTACGAAGACTTACTATTGAAGACCCAAATCTTGTTGTTAAGTTTGACGAAGAAAGTGGTGAAACCATAATTGCAGGAATGGGGGTCTTGCATCTCGATATCGCAACTACCTTGATTGCAGAAAATAAGGTAGAAATCATAACCTCGCCTCCTTTGATAAACTATAGGGAAACTATCAAAGGTGCTTGTGAACCCATCATGTCAAAATCACCAAATCGTCACAATAAAATATTCATGAAAGTTGAACCACTAGAGCCTGAAATTGCTGATATGATTAGAACTGGTGAATTGGGAGACATGAAAGACAAAAAAGAGATTTCTAATCTGTTGCGAGAAAAAGGATGGGACCCAGATATTTCAAAGAAAGTATTGCAATTTGATCCTAGAGGTAATGTGATGATTAATGGAACAAAAGGTGTTCAGTTTATTCAAGAATCAACTGATTCTATTTTGTCTGGTTTTGAAGATGTAATGAAAGAAGGCCCTCTTGCTAAAGAACAAATGAGAAACTGTAAATTTACATTCCACCACTTTGTCCCTCACGAAGATCCTGCACATAGAGGATTATCACAACTAGGTCCCGCATCTAGACGTGCATGCATGGGAGCTGCATTGCTGGCACAACCAACTCTTTTAGAACCAATTTTAGAAATTGAGGTAAGAGTTCCACAAGACTTGGTTGGAAATGTTGCAACTGTACTATCTGGCAAGCGAGGAAAAGTTCTTGACATGCAGCAAAAAGGCATAGTAACTATTGTAATTGGCGAAGTTCCAGCATCTGAAACATTCGATATTTCTGAAGTTATGCGCGGACAAACTGCAGGACGCGCAATGTGGAATACACACTTTAAGGCATGGGCTGAAATTCCAAAATCAATCCAGCCTAAATTACTTGCAGAAATTAGAAAACGAAAAGGTTTGGCACCAGACCCTCCAAGACCTGACGAATTTATTGATAAAGAATAAAAAGGCAAAGAAAAAACGTTAACAAGTTCTCATTGAAATTTGTTCACCATTTCCAAGATCTAAAGTAAATGTTTGAACATTTGGAATTTTTTTTACGTAATTTACAAATTTCTCCATCATCGGTCTAAATTTCTCTGGATATAAAATGTTATCAGTGGCAATTATTCCTCCCACTTTAATCATCGGTAAAATAAGATCAAAATATTCACTATTGAGTTCTTTATCTGCATCTAAAAATGCAAAATCAAATTGCTTTTCTTTTTCTGCTTTAATGTTATCAGAAATTTGGCTTAGAATTTTAATGGCTTCTCCCTGTACATTTTCTATAATATGCTCAACTCTTGCTTCCTCAAAATTGGCTTTGGACATTGAAATTTTTGAAGGATTTTGCTCAATTGTAGTTATAACTCCTCCATTATCTAATACTGCATCAGCAAACCAAAGCGTGGAATATCCAACTGATGTGCCTACTTCTAGAATCCTTTTTGCCTTGATGGCTTTTAGGAACAAGTTGTAAAACTGACCTGTATCTTCAGTAATTGCTAACATTCTCTCATCATGATTTACTTTAATTTGATTAGATTCTTCGAGCTTTGACCTTGTCTCTAGTTTTTTTATAACAGTTAGAATGTGTTCATTCACATTACATCTTAACTATTAAACAATTTAATTCTGCTTGATTAGCCTGATGAGGAAAAATTGGTTTTTTGTATTGCTCATACTAGGTACACTATTTGGCTCTCAGCAAGTTTTTGGTATTGAGATTATCCCAAATCCATTAAAAGATCCATTTGGACCAAATGATTGGATTGAAATTGATATTGAGATTGATGGATATTATGGCGGAGTAGTCACATGGGAAGCTACAAGGCCTGATGGTTCTTTAGATTCAGGAGAGCTAAGTAGTTTCAAATCTTCAAAAAAACTACACACTGTTGTAAGAAATGCCTTTGATAATCAGTTTGGAACGTGGACAATAACTTATAATTACAATGGAATAAACAAAACAACTTCTGCAGAAGTCGAACCAATAACTGTTGAAATACATACTGATAAAGAATCATACTATCCTGGTGATACTGGAACTGCATTTTTTAAAACCAATTATCATAATCCAATAGCTTCACAAGCAGAATCATATCGTATTGAAATTCTTAATGATAAAGGCGAAAAGCCATTACATTCTGATTATGTTTATGTCAAAGCATATCAAGCTATGACGGTTCATACTTTTAGCATTAATGATCTTGTAAAATATAATCCACCTGGGACCTACTATGTTGTAGTAAAATACTATAATTCTATCTTTGAATATACATTTTATTTAGGTGATGCAATAAGCTTTGTCTCTATATTTTTGGGTACGGATAAATCAAGTTATTTACCAGGCGAAACTGTTGAACTCAACATTGTTGTTTCTAAAGTTTTAAACGCTGATCCAGTATTGAAAATAATTCCTCCTATGGGTGCAACAATTACCAAAACTTTTCCAATTAGCTCGCAATCTACTCATGTTATACTTGATGATATTTCAACAACTACTTCAGGTAATTACAAATACACTTTAGAATATGGCGGATTTCAAAACACAGGAGAGTTCTTTGTAGAGGAAATCGAGAAAATAGAAGAACCAGTTAAAACAGACGATAGTCCAATTATTCAAGATTCGGTTCGTGATTTAGCTAATTTGTGGTCAAATGATAAAATGACTGATGATAGATTTGCTAAGGTAATTGATGCTATCATTAATGAATACAAAATCAATATCCCAAATTTTAATGATTTAGAAGAAATACCTGCGCAACAAATTCCTAATTGGTTTAAGAATAATGCAAAATGGTGGTCAGAAGGCCAGATCACCGATTTAGATTTTACAAATGGTATAGAATTCTTAGTTAAAAATGGAATAATTCGAGTCTAGATGTTCAATCAAATATATTTAGCCAATTAATTTTTGCATCAAGAATTGAATTATTACAAAGAATTAGATCTGATGGAAATTGTTGAAGATATTATAGATTTAGATCCTAAAATGAGATTTGTTGCTATTATAGATCAAAAAGGTCACATTATAGATTCTATAATGAAAAGTGGGAAAACTTCTTTAAAATCACAAAAAGAAGGGGAGCATTTCTGTAAACAAGTTGTAGAAAGAAGAAAAATGAGAAATGATTTTGATAACTCTCTTGGAAAAGTTCGTTATGTACATGTAGAACGAGAAAAACTCACTCAAATGGTTATCTATCCAAAGAATTTCACATTATATTTCACACTGGAACCTGAGATGAAAATTGAAAACAAATTAAAGATTATGAATAAAATTAAAAAAATGACATCACATCTTTAAAATTTGATGAATAGTTATGTCCAAATTTAGTTTCAGAATTCTTGTTGATGAAAATCTAGATGGAATGGACGAGAGACTAAAAGAAATTGGGTATGAGGCATTCAGTGTAAGAAAACTACAAATTGAAGGTAAAAAACTTGGTTCTGACTATTCTATAATTAATTACGCTCGTGAAAATAATATGATTATAGTTACAAAAGATACAGAATTTCGTAAAGCAAGTGAAGAAAATAATTTTCCATTAATACTTCTTGACGATGAAGAAATCCTCAAAGTAATTATTGAAAAACTAAAACAATTCTAATAGAATTATTTCATAGGCTCTAATGCACAACTACCGTCAGAATTTCTCAGTTTTTTTGCCATAATTATTGGTGTAATAAACAAAACAGGGATAGAAATTGCAATGAATAATGTTTGAAGTTGTACTAATGCTAAAGTCAATGCAATACCGCTGGCTGTCCCCACAAATAAAGAAAGAAAACTTCCTGCACATGTAGGACAGGCAATAAACAATCCTGTAGCTGCACCAATAGTACTCGCTCCCGGTGTTTTTTTAGAAATAGAAAAGGCGCTTACTGCAATTGCAACATTTAGGCCAACTAAATATGAAACAATTACCTGTAGAACTAAATTTAATGGTATGATTTGTAGTCCAATATGTTTAGTAAGATAAACAAGAATTTCTGGCATGTATCCTGGTTGATCACAACAAGGAACAATAACTGCTGATGGAATCTCAACTCCATAATGATAAGCAAAATCAACTTCTGGTTGATATACAAGTGTGCCAGAAACTAATGAAAAAAATGCCCCATAAAGAATAAAAGCTGTCAAAAAAACTTTTCTTGATTTTTTATTCCATGTAGTTATCGCAATAATTGATAGAGTATCGGTTTCATTCTGCTCGATTTTATATTTGTGATACTGATACAACCCAAAAGCAATAGCTCCAAAAGATATCAACAAAATTATGTAAAATCCATATGCAATTCGTTGAATTGGTTCTATGGCATCCGGCGTCATTAATATTGGATCCTGATAACGCGCGTAAAGCAAAAAGAGAAGAGCTATACTGACAAAGCCTAAAATGATTAGTTTCTTTCCTTTTGGACTAGGCTTTGTAGCCTGTTTTTCCATTTATCAAAAAAGCATGTTGGCTGAATTAAATTCTATGCCTAGATGAGTTTATCAATAGTTGTTTAGTACCTGTGTTGTTAGGCATGTTTTAAAATTAAATGAGACCTGCAAAAACTTGCAGGCCTCTGTGTTGGGTAGTATCCCTTCATTAGTTTTCGCGAATTTTTGTGATTTCCTAGCAATCTAATCATTGGTTCACACTTTCTCAATCATCCTTAAGTAATTTCATGCCGTAGTAATGTGTTGGGCATGAAGCCAATCTGGGCAGTATCTGTAATTGCAAGTATTTTGATTCTAGGAACGTTAGGTTTATCGTCCAATCCTTGGATGCCAGATAATGCTTTAGCTCAATTAACAATTACAAATCTTGGTTTCTCTATTTCTGGTTTCCTACTTGATGGGAACACACTAGCGTTTTCGGTATCAGAGTCTGGTGAGGGTACTGACCTAAACAATGACAGTGATACAAATGATAGGGTTATGCATGTGTATGATGTTGCAGCTGACACGACAACAAATCTTGAACTCGCTGCTGGTGGTAATTTCGAACTTGATGGCAACACATTAGCGTTTTTGGTATTCGAGTCTCAACAGGGTACTGACCTAAACGGTGATAGTGATACAAATGATAGTGTTTTACATGCGTATAACGTTGCAACTGACACTACAACAAATCTTGAACTCACTGTTTTTTCTTCTAATATAGGAGTTGATGGGAACACATTAGCATTTAATGCAGCAGAGTCTGGTGAGG
>DRGT01000093.1 GCA_011055585.1 Candidatus Nitrosopumilus sp.
AACTAAACAAACAATATGCATATTTTGGTTTTAGTGTTGAATACATTATGTTACTTGAATCAGAAGAGTGTTGAAGACCAACTGAGTGTCCCAGCTCATGAGTCATAATTTTTTCAACACTTTCAACATCATACAATTGAAAACTTCCATCACACTCATAATCTCCTAGAGCAACCTCAACTACTCCTTTTCCTAAATGGGCATGTCCTAGCACGCCTTCACCCAAATCTCTTATAACCCATGTAACCCAAACATTTGCCTCTGATTTGAGATTAGTATATGAAAACTCTACAACTGCAGGTTGTTCATTTACTGAAAACTCTTCTTGCTGCCAAAATTTTGACGAGTTATTGAAGGTGCTAACATGATCCAGTGGCAATCCTGAAGGTTGTTCATTCACAAAAATTTTGTAGTGAATTACATATGTTCCATTTACAATCTCATAGGTTGGATTTGGAAAACTTCCAGCAGCAGATGCTGCCTCATCACTAAAATTCCATTTGACATAATCTCTTAGAAACTTCTTAATAACATCAAAACTTGGATTTGGATATTCGATGTATCTTTTTTCATCCGCAACATTTTTTGAAACATCTCTAAGGTATTTTTCAAATTGACTAAAATCCTGTTCAATATCATTTTCAATATCCTGGATAGTCTTTTCTACATGTATGACAATGATGCCATTTTGAATCATAAAGTAAATACCTGAAATAAATTCATCATCTGAGATCAAATCATCAGACCACCAACCAGCATTGTTTTTTACCCAATCTGGAATAGAATCAGAAGAAAGACTACTTGATGCCGGTGGGTCAACTTCCATAATTCCATTTTCTATTAGAAATTGAATTCCTGAAACAAATTCATCATCTGAGATCAAACCATCAGACCACCAACCAGCATTGTTTTTTATCCAATCAGGAATTACTGCTGGTTTGATAATTACGGGTATTGGTTTTTCAGTAGGAGTGTATGGATATTTTTGAATAACTTTATCTGCAAATTCTAAATAATTTTTTATGACAACACTATCTGGTTCTAATTCCAACGCTTTTTCAAAATATTGTTTTGATTCATGATATTCTCCTAAATACCCAAATCCAATCCCTAAACCCGTTAGTGCAAGAACATCATTTTGATTATACTGGATGATCGTGTAAAATTGTTCTAAAGAGTCTGTGTGATAATTAATTAAATTTTCATCCTGTGCAAGATTACTTAATGCAACACCTTTCATTTTTAGAGTCGAGAAGTTGTTTGGAACAATTTCTAAAATATTGTCATAGATTTGAATTGCTTCTTTGTATTCTCCGTTAATAAAGTGCTCATTTGCTTCTTGAAATAATTCTTGGGTTTCTGATTCTTGCGCAAAAACCTGTGGTGTAAATGAAACAAAGCCAATAACCAGTAACAGAAATAGCGCTTTAATCATAATTGATAATGAGATTTTTAGTTTAGATATATTTTATTCCCAATTTATCCTCGTTTTTTAACACGAAAAACTTTATCCAGCAATAAAGAATGTGAAAAAAGTGTTGGGGAGCTTAGAGACAGGAAAATCACTAGATGGATTAAAGCTAAAAATTAACCAGATAAAGCGTGATCTTTCACAATTAGAAGAATCAAATAAACCAATGCCTGAATTAATTAATTCTACAAATTTGTTAAGATCCAATGAAATTCTCACAAAAACAAACGAGAAAAAAACTGAATTATTGAATGCATATGAATCATATTTTAAAGACCTTGAAAGTGTTTTAAAAAAATTCAAACTGGTCTTAGTATCCTAAAAACTACTCCAAAAAAGAAAACACGAAAAAAACGAACTAGAAAAAAGAAAAAAACTAAAAGAAAAACTATGAGAAGAAAAAAGACACGCACTAGAAAAAAATCTCGAAAAAGAAAATCTTCTAAAAGAAAGCGTTAATGCTTGTAGATAACATCACCTGCTAAAACTCTTTGAAATTGATTATTTGTCTTAACAATCAGGGCACCATCATTATCGAGCTTAATGGCTTTACCATTAATTTTTCCATCTGATGTTGATACAGAAACACTTTTTCCAATTGTTGATGATTTTTTTGTCCAATCATCGATGATGGTATTAGATTTTCCTTTTTCTAACAATTCAAAAATTTTTTCTAATTCATAAAGAAAACTTTTTACAAATAAAATCGGATTTTGATATTTACCATTCTCAACTAAGCTAGTAACACCGTAAAAATTATCAGTGTTTTTTAATAATTTTTCTAATCGTGATGCATTTACTTTGAAATTTATTCCAACACCTAAAACTAAATTTTCAATTTTGTTTGATTCTATTGAAACATCAATTAACATTCCAGCTACTTTTTTTCCTTTAATTGTAACATCGTTTGGCCACTTTACTTCAGATTTTTTCCTAATTACTTTTTCAATTGCATTTGAGAGGGCAACTGATGCTGCAATTGGAAAAAGAGTAGATATTGAGATATCAAATTTAGGATGAAAGACAATTGATAACCATATGCCTCCGGCAGGAGAAAGCCATTTTCTACCTAATCTCCCTCTACCCCTAGTTTGTTTTTGAGAAATTACAACTGTTCCATTTTCCTTTGAATTTGATGCGATTTCTATAGCAAAATTTTGTGTAGAATCTATAGAGTCAAAATAATAGGCTCTTTTTCCAATCGTTTTAGTTTTTAGTTGAGTAGTAATTTCCCATGGTAGCAAAAGATTTGTAGATTCAACCAATCGGTATCCAAGCTTTTGTTTTGATTCTATTTTGTAACCTAATAAACGAATTTTTTTAATATGCTTCCAGACCGCAACTCTGCTTATTTTTAGAACATCACTAAGATCCTGGCCTGACAAATACTCTGCATTGTGGGATTTTAATAATGAAAGAACCTTAGCAAGTCCTACATTGTCAAATGAATTGTAAATCAATTAAAATTCGATTTCTATATGGGAGAAATTCACTATAAAAGGTTCTGAGATTGTCGAAAAAAAGAAATTCTAAATTAGCCCCTAATTTTATGAATTGGTATGGAAAAATGGGCCAACTATTTGATTTCTGAAGTAAAGTATGGAAAGAACCATCTGATTGAGCAAGTAAAAATTCACACCGAGGAAGACGGAGAAATTAGTACAGGCACACTGGCAGACAGATTACAAATATCCCACGACATCAAAAAAGGCAAATCTTACAAAACAATTTTTCACAGCCTTAAAGGTTGGAAAGAGGGTGATTCTGTTTACGTTTATCGAGTCGGCGGTGATTCTTTTATCAGAATTGATAAAAACAAAACTGAACAAGATTTTCTGGGGTCTATTCTTCAATTTTAGCCAAAATTGGTCGAAAATTAAAAACTGATCAAAATTATGATTTACCATGGAAAAGGATAATCATTCAGATGATGAAATTAAAGAAATCTTTTCTCTCAAAAATATTGCAGTTATTGGAATGTCAAAACATCCAGATAAAGCAGCGCATTTTGTACCAAAGTATCTATCTGAGCAAGGATACAACATTATACCAATTAATCCTACCAGAAATGAAATCTTAAATAAAAAATCATATCAAAGCGTTTCAGAGGTTGATCAACCAATTGACATCGTCGATGTTTTCAGACCTTCTGATCAAGTTTTACCAGTAGTTGAAGAAGCAATAAAGGTGAAACCAAAAGTTATCTGGCTTCAACAAGGAATTCATAATGAAGAAGCAGAAGAGTTAGCTAGAAAACAAGGCATTAAAGTTATCTTTAATCGATGTATGCTTGCGGAACACCAACGTCTTTTCTAAAACATGACTTCATTTGAAGAATTTCACCAATCACTTTTAGAATTGATAAAATCATTTGAAGAAAAAAAGACTCAATTAAAATTAGAAACTGATCTAGAATCAAACATTATCAAAATTTTTGGTGAAAACATTGATTCTTTATCAAGAGCTAAAAACGGACTAGAGGATGTTTCAGAGCTTGCAAATACAGCCGCAGAACACCATCCATACTGGAATCTTTTGTATAGTTGTTCACAAATCTCACAAACAATTCTTGAAAAATGGGATGGTGATCTTTCTAAAGATGAATTAGAAGAAATTGAATGGTCAATCAAAGAACTACAACACACTTGTAACAAGCTTAAGAAACAAAAAACTGACTAGGTTTTTGTGCAGGCAGAGATAAATAATCAAAACTGGAAATGTAATCATGCCAATAAAAATCGGTCTTATTGGTAAAACAAACACCGGCAAGACTACTTTTTTTAATTCATCTACTCTCTCATCAGCTGAAATCTCAACCTATCCATTTACAACTAAAAAACCTGAATCGGGTACTGCAAATGCAATTACCCTGTGCGTGCATCCTGAATTCAAAGTACAAGATAATCCAAATAATTCAAAATGCATTGATGGTTGGCGATACATCCCAATCGAAATGATTGATCTGCCGGGATTGATCAAAGATGCATGGAAGGGAAAGGGTTTAGGAAATCAATTTCTTTCAGTTGCTGCACAGTCTGATGCTTTGTTACATGTGGTAGATGTTTCTGGAGGAATAGATACATCGGGAAAAATTGCAGAAGCCGGTTCTGGTGATCCAATTTCAGATTTTGCAGATATTGAAGAAGAGCTAATTATGTGGTATCAAAAAATTTTAGAAGGAAACCGTGACAAATTATCTAAATTAATTCAATCAGGAACTGACTTTGTTGATGCAATAACAGATCTTTACCAAGGAATTGGCGTAACAAAAAGTCATGTAAAAGAAACTTTGAAAGCAACTAACCTTGAGGATAAAGAGTTTGATGACTATGGAATAGAAGATAGTAAGAAATTCGCAACTCATCTTAGAAAAATTTCAAAACCGACTCTGATTGTTGCAAACAAAATTGATGTTGAAGGTGCTGACAAAAACTTTGTAAAATTAAGAGAGCGTTATATAGACACAATTGTAGTTCCAGCTAGTGCAGACAGTGAACTAAGCTTGCGAAGAGCAGAACAGAAAGGATTGATAAAATATTCTCCAGGTTCTGAACGGTTTGATATTCTAAAATCTGAAGAATTAAATGACAAACAGAAAAACGCCCTAGAGTTTATCAAAAAGGACATTATGGGCGAATATATGAGAACTGGTGTTCAATTTGCAATTAATATCGCAGTTTTCAAATTATTAAAAATGAATTCGGTGTACCCCGTAGCTGATGAAAAAAAATTATCGGATAAAAAAGGTCGTGTATTACCCGATTTACTGTTAATGAAAGATGGTGCAACAGTACAAGATTTAGCAAAGGAAATTCATACTGATTTAACAAAAGGCCTTCTTTATGCAAAAGATTTGAGATACAAACTGAGATTGCCAACAACATATCAATTACGAGACCGTGATGTTGTCTCTTTAGTTAGTACCTCAAAGAAGAAGTAACCTAGGCGTGAATTTTCTCTTTTTTCATCCAAATAGTCTGATGAACTTCATCTTTGAGCTCTATACCTTTAGCAGCTAGTTTGTCCCTTATTCCATCCGCCTCTTCGTATTTTTTCTGATGTCTAAATTCTTCACGCTGCTTTAAAAGAATCTGAATATGCGACTTTTCATCATCAGTTACTTTGGCAATTTTTAATCCAAGAATATGGATCATTTCATCAAAAACTAAAATGATTTTTCCAGCTGCAGATTTTGTCAAATGATCTTCCTGGCTCAAACAAAATGTAACTAATCTATAAAATGCACTTAGTGCCATATGCGTGTTCAAATTATTATCCAAAGCATCTGAAAATTCTGTTTTTAGCTGAGAAAGTGTCTTTTCAACATCTTCAACCTCTCCATCCTTTTCAGCTTGGATGAGTTTGTGATATGCTAATCTAGCTTTATCCCAGTTTGTTTCATGCTCTTTTAGTAATTCTTCTGAATAATCAATTGGTTTTGAATAGTGACTTGAAATACAAAATATTCTAAGAACATTTGGACTCCAAGCTTTAATCAAATTTTTTACCGATTTTATGTTTCCAAGTGATTTTGACATTTTTTCACCATTAATTGTAATCATTCCAACATGCATCCAAATTTTTGCAAATGGTTTTGATGTGTGAGATTCTGATTGAGCAATTTCATTTTCATGATGTGGAAATATCAAATCACGACCGCCACCATGAATCTCAAAGTTTTCACCAAGATACTTTAGACTCATTGTAGAGCATTCAATATGCCATCCAGGTCTTCCTCGGCCCCAGGGACTATCCCATGAAGGATCACTTTCTGAGAATTTCCACAAGGCAAAGTCTAGAGGATCATTTTTTGTCTCGTCAACTTCAACTCTTGCACCTGATTGTAAATCTTCTACCTTCTTTTTTGATAGTTTTCCATATTCAGGAAACTTTGAAACCGAAAAATATACTCCATTCTTTGATACGTACGCAATTTTTTTGTCAACCAAATCTTGAACTAAATCTAGCATGTCTTGGATATGCTCAGTTGCCTTTGGATATTTTGTAGCTCTTTTCACATTTAGTGCATCAAACTCATCATAGTATTCCTGGATGTAACGTGAGCTAATTGCAGACGCACGAACATTTTCTCTTTTAGCCCTATTGATGATTTTATCATCTACGTCTGTAAAATTCTGAATAAATTCAACCTCCATTCCTTTTGATTCTAAATATCTTCTTAGAACATCAAAAACTATGAGCGTTCTTGCGTGCCCAATGTGAGATTCATCATAAACTGTAACTCCACAAAGATAGATTCTGACTTTTCCTGATTCTAGTTCCTTTTCAGCTCCACTTAATGTATCTAGGATCTTCATTTTCTTACTCTTCAAATGGTCTTGGTGCAGTTATTCGTTTGTGCTGGCTAGTTTGGTATAGCTGGTTAACCTTGTTCACTATGCTTTTCTCAATTTGTGTAAGTTTTGCCGTCTCTTCTAATGATAATTTCTTATCAAAAATACAATACAGAATGGAATCAATTTCATCATAGGACATTCCAAGCTCTTCTTCTGCAAAATGGCCTAGCCAAAGATTTGGACTGCTCTTTTTTGATAGGATTGATTGTGATACGCCAAGAAATTCTCCCATCTTTTTTACCTGAGTTTTGTATAATGAAACAATCGGTAAAATATCTACACTACCATCACCAAATTTTGTAAAGTATCCTATCAGAAACTCGCTCTTATCACTAGAGCCAACAACAAGATATTTTTTCAAATTTGCATAATAGTAGAGTAGATTAGCTCTAACTCTTGCTCTGAGATTTCCTAATGCTTTTTCACTTGGTTCAAGATATTTTGAATACTGATTTACAATTGGATTGATGTCAATTAGTTTGTAATCCAATTTCAGTTCTTCAACCATCTTGATTGCATCTTCAGTCTCAGTCTTTGGAGAAATTTTTGAATCTGGCATCAAAAGTGCCAATGTTTGGTTAGGTAGCGCTCTATGGCAGAGATAGCTTGTAACTGCAGAATCTACTCCACCACTTAGGCCAAAAATCAAACCACTTGAATTATTTTTTGAAACCTGATTTCTTAGAAAATCTTCAATTGTTTTGTCAATTGAAGCGTAATCCTGGTTTATGACTTGATTTAAAATTTCTTGATTCACTAAATTCATTCACTATGGATTTGTCATAAAAGTTATGTTAAATATCAACATAGATGCCATCTTCTCTTTCTTCAACTTTGTAGGTTTGAAGATTGACATCTTTTAGATAGTCCAACAGCTTGCCAGTCTTGATGTTATAATGCCAAGAATGAAGCGGGCATTCTATGACATCTCCTTCTAGTTTTCCAAAGGCAATAGAGCCATCTTGATGCACACACACTGCATCTAGTGCATGATATCCATCCTTATTGAAAATGGCAATTTTTTTACCATCAACTACAAATTGTGCCCCCACACCAGATTTAATTTCTCCTTTCTTTACTAATTTTTTCCAAGCCAATTTGATTCCATTTCAATCTAGTTGTATTAAATCCTAATTGTTAATTCGTGGATAATTAACTTGCAAAAATTTGAATACTAGATAAATTTAGAAAGATGGGGATAATGTATGAATAAAATCCTGCTAACTGGTATCGTCAGTGCTTTATTCTTAGTTTGGTCTAGTTTTTCATTAAGCATTTTTGCTCAAGAAACTCTATCTCCAGGGACCATGGATCATGTCACAGAAATGGGTGGCTCCCTTGAGTTATGGGTTACTCTTGCTCACTGGACAACAGGAGTAGCTACTGTAGTATTGGCAGTTTGTCTCATTAGGACATTCAAGCATATGGAAGCTGTTACAAAAATGACTACTATGGAGACACAGTATCGCTTAAGACCTTGGATTGGACCAATAAATGGAATTAACAAAATGGATCATTCAGTTAATGAAAAATGCCAGTTTGATATTGCCATAAAAAATTTTGGTGAACTGCCAGCTTCTAGAGTTACTGCAAAATTTAAGATAGACACAAAGATGATGAGCCGAGAAGATGCAGAGTCTTCAGATTTAGAATCATTTGATTTGGGACCAATGCTTCCAAACATGGAGAAGCATTACTGGTTTTTCATAGAGCCAGAATTATGGAAAAAAGCTCTTGAAGGACAAGAAAAGATTTTCACAATTCTTTATTTTGAATACAAAACAGGAGCTGCAAAAAGCGGCTATGGAATGATTAGTGAATATGTTCCAACCTCTCAAAATTTTGTTCACAGAGATATGTGGATTGACGACGCAAAGCTAACTTCTCGATCCTGAAGAATTTTATACTGTTCTAAATTGTCGTGGCATATTGAGTAAGGTAAAAAATCCAAAATTAGCAAAGAAAGGACAGCTCTCCTATGGATGGGCAAGAAGCCACATGCAAATTTTGGATAATACAATTAATCGATTAAAAAAATCAAAACCATTCAAAGGAGTGACACTTGGATTTTGTCTTCACATCACAAAAGAAACTTCAGTATTGTTAATGGGCGTAAAGGAATTAGGCGCAACAGTTGCTGCATGTGGGGGGAATCCACTCACAACTCAGGATGATATTGCAGCATTTTTGGCATCTAAAGGAATTCATATGTATGCTTGGGCTGGACAGTCTGCAAAAGAGTATGATTGGTGCATCCAACAAGTACTAAATCACAAACCACAAATTCTTACTGATGATGGTTCAGACCTAAACATCAAAGCTCACTTTGGAAAGAAAAGTAAAAACTTGAAAATTTTAGGAGCTACTGAAGAAACAACTGCTGGTGTTAACAGAATCAAAGCAGTTGAAAAACAAGGAAAGCTTCGTTATCCAGTAATTTCAGTAAATGATGCTTACACAAAACACATGTTTGATAATAGATATGGAACTGGACAAAGTACAGTAGATGGTTATCTTAGAGCAATGAATCTCCTGTTTGCATCAAAACATGTCGTTGTTGTAGGGTATGGTTGGGTTGGAAAAGGTGTTGCAGAAAGATGTCATGGAATGGGAGCTAAAATTATTGTAACTGAAGTTGAACCTGTAAAAGCACTAGAAGCGCACATGGATGGATTTGATGTAATGCCAATGTCACAAGCTGTCAAAGTTGGTGATATTTTCATTACATGTACCGGAATGACTAGTGTAATTAGAAAAGAACATCTTACTCAAATGAAAACCGGCGCAATTGTTGGAAATGTAGGCCACTTTGATGTTGAGGTTGATGCTGATTTCTTGCTCAAAAAATCAAAATCAGTAAGAGAAATCAGACCAAATCTAGATGAATGTGTCTTGAAAAATGGTAAAAAAATCTATTTGATTGGTAAAGGCAGAATTGCAAATCTTGTTGCAGCAGAAGGCCATCCTCCAGAAGTAATGGCACAATCATTTTCAAACCAACTACTATCAATTCTTTACATTCTCAAAAATCACAAAAAAATGAAAAAGAAAGTAATACCTGTGCCAATAGAAATAGATAAACAAATAGCAAAAGACGCTCTAAATGCAATGAATGTAAAAATTGATAAGCTCACAAAAGAGCAAGTCAAATACATGAATAGTTGGAACTAAAAATTTAGTCAATATTGTTTAGCTGTAATTAAGGAATTACGATTTGTCGTTTTCCAGGCTTAAGAATACAATGAATTTTTTAGATCAAACTAAGAATTAAGAATTTTCAGGATTAACAGTTCGTATCAAATGTATATAAAAACAAGATTGTGTTGACAAAAAGAAAACTCAATCCTAGACTCGAATCATTTAGTTTTGGTTTTTGTAATAGAGTTCGATAATTTCATCTACCACTACATTTGTGTCGCTATCTTTTTCTGTACTTACAAGAAGCAAATGGTCATCGCCCAGATAAAAAGAATAGCGCTTAATCTTGTCATATTCAGCCAGGGTGTATTTTGTTTTGCCAAGCATTTTTGCCGTAGCTTTACGTGCCTTCCAATCAATAATGGAGAGATTGACCAATTCATTTTCCATATGGTCTGAAAGCAGGCTTTTCATGCCCTTACGCATGCCTCCTCCAACGAGTTTAGCCCATTGGTCATAAACGGCAGCAAACCTAATTTTAGGGTCAGTCTTTAAAATTTGTGAACAAAAATTTTCATAATCCAATGATTGTTCTTTGCGCCCTTAATTATTATAGTGTTATTTGTCTCGAATTGGAATTCAATGGTTGATTGGTCAGGGAATAATTCAAGTCTAAGAATTAAGAATTTTCGGGATCTAACTGAGTTTTGTATTAGAAAACGATGACGTAAAATGAATTACCTATTAAAGGAATAATTTGATTAAGAAGGTGGGTTATAGATTACAAACATTATAGCACCGATTGCTACAATAGTCACAAGCCCAATTACAACCCATTTTGTATCCATATTCACATCTACAATGATGTCGAATTCAGTAATATAAAAAAGAACGTACTACTATACTCAATAAATAATTATTCAGAACCTATTAGACAAACCTACAGAAAAAACCAAAGGATTCTGAAAATTCTTAATTCTTAGTTTGATCTAAAAAATTCATTGTATTCTTAAGCCTGGAAAACGACAAATCGTAATTCCTTAATTACAGCTAAACAATATTGACTAAATTTTTAAGTTCAGTAGTTTTCAATCGAGATATCATGAGAGATAAGGCAATAATCACAAGTGCATTACCATATTCAAATGGAGAAATTCATCTAGGTCATGTTGCGTCTACCTATCTTCCAGCAGACGTTACAACGCGATTTCTAAAACAAAAAGGAGTGGAAGCATACTATATCTGCGCATCAGATGACTATGGTACTCCAATTTTGCTTCAATCAGAAAAGGAAGGAAAATCTCCAGAAGAATATGTTGAATATTGGAACAAGCGCGATTCTGAAGACTTTGCAGCATTTGATATTGATTTTGATATATTTTACAAAACAAGTTCCAAAGAAAATAATGAATTTGTACAAGATGTATTTACAAAATTAAACGCAGCTGGTCATATCTATGAATCAGAAATTGTCCAGTTTTATTGTAACAATGACAAAAAATTTCTGCCAGACAGATACGTAAAAGGAATCTGTCCATATTGCAAAGCAGAAGACCAGTACTCTGACCTGTGTGAAAAGTGTGGCAGAGTTCCAGAAGAAATCGAAAACCCAAAATGTTCTATCTGTGGCCAACCACCAGTAAAAGAAAAAACAAAACATTACTTTTACAAGCTAAAAAACTTCTCAGACCAACTAAGCAATTGGCTTGAGAAAAATGATAATCTCCAAAAAGATGTCAAAAAATACGTTCAAAATTGGATAAAAACAGGCCTTGTAGACTGGGACATTTCTCGTGATATTTCGTGGGGTGTTCCAATCCCATTAGATGACGCAAAAGGCAAAGTATTCTATGGTTGGTTTGATAACCATCTTGCATACATTTCAACTGCACTAAAGTTTCTAAATGACAAAGGAATCGATGGAAAAAAGTTTTGGAATTCAGCTGACATTTACCATTTTATCGGCAAAGATATTGTTTATCATCACTTTTTGTTTTTGCCAGCAATGAGAATTGGAATTAAAGAAGAATACAAGCTACCTGATTATATCCCAACACGAGGATTTCTTACTTTAGAAGCAAAGAAAATCTCAAAAAGCAGAAACTGGTACATTGGTTTGAAGGAATTTTTAGAATATTATCCTGCAGATTATTTGAGATTTTATCTAGTGTCAATTAATCCTTATTCTCAAGATGATCTTAATTTTGATTGGGATGAGTTTGCAACAAAAATAAATTCTGAATTAATTGGAAATCTTGGAAATTTTATAAATCGTGCATTAGGATTTGCCCAGAAAAGCTTTGATGGTAAAGTTCCTGAACCAGATGCGCTAGATGGTGCAGATAATGAATCACAGGAAAAAATCAAAAAACTAGCAATAGAGGTTGGGATATTAATGGAGCAAAATCATCTTGATAGGGCTCTGAAAAAAATCCTAGAGTTTTCTTCTCACTTTAACCAATATTTCCAACACAAAGAACCTTGGAAAAAAGAACCTGGAACAAATACCTGTGTCTACTTGTCAGTAAATGCAGCAAGAAGTATAGCTATTGCGTGTTATCCGTTTATGCCAAAATCTGCACAAAAAATTTGGTTGCAGCTTGGTCTTGATGGAAACGTTTCAGAGCAATCATGGGATTCAATTTCTGAAATATTAATTCAAGCAAATCATCAGCTTGGCACACCATCACCATTGTTTGCTAAAGTAGAGGAATCTGACATCAAAAACTACAAGCAAAAACTAGGAACACAAAACTAAGTTGAAAACACAAATTCCAAGAATCTCAACTAGAGGTTATTATGATTTGGGGAGCGGGAAAACGCTCAAAACAGCCTCATATTTTTTGTATCCAAAAAAATCATTTGACAGATTATCTGGCGCAAAAGAAATCACCATAATGATTCATGGACTAAGAAATGACAAAAAGGCGGCAGTTAGCAAATTTGCAATTGCAAAAAGACGATTGAAACAACTCAGATACAAGCATCTTGTAATTGGATTTAGCTATGACTCTAACACAAAGGGAGCTCATTTAAGAAAACAGGAACTAAATGCATTAAGAGTTGGCGAACTGATTGCAAGAAAAAATGGAAAAAACCTTTCTCAATTTATTATGGATTTTAAAAAACAAAGCCCACAGACAAAAATCCGATTAATTGGCCATTCCCTTGGCTCTACCGTAATAGTTAGTACGATTAAGAATCTTGCGCGAAAACAAAAAAACAAAAACATTGTAGAAAGTGTTCATTTTTTTGGCGCGTCAATTCAAAGTGATTCAATAAATCCAAAAAAACATGGAAAAATATTGCAAAAAGTTGTACATTCTAAAATTGTAAACCACTATAGCCCTTGGGATGAGGTTCTAAAATATGCACATGATAAATACCAAGTAATTAATCCACTTGGCTTGTATGGTGCTAGAGGAAAAACGATTTCAAAATACTCTCAAATCAAACTAAAGCCAAAAAACCATAGATTTGTGAGCTATGCTGGTGTGCTGAAAAGATTTCCCTAAATCTATTGTTCTTCTATAGTGAGTAAGGTTGTAGTTGATCTAATGTTATCAAGATGTCTGATTTTTGTTGAAATTGTATTGTTTAACTCCTCACTAGAATCCGATTCTAGTTTTGCTAAAATGTCAAATGCCCCAAACGTTCCCCAGACCTCTTTTACCAGATTAACATCCTTTAGTTTCTGAATAGTTGATTCTTCAGAACCCATTTCACAATTGAGTAATACGTAAGCTCGCATTTTTTCTACCTGTAGAAGTTCAAAAACTTTGATAATATAAAACTAACATGTTCATACTTTTTGATCCCACAATGTTTTTGTATCAAACCACGTATACATTGTAGTTATTTGTAATCAAAATCCTAATACCGTATAATTTCTAGTCCCAAATGGGCAGATATGACACAAGTGGCAGAGGTGTTAGTAAGGATACGGTATAGATTCCGAGATGAAACAAAATTCGTTTCAATTAGAGTCACTGAAAGTCAGTATCAAAATTTGTTAGAACTTCCAGTCGTAGAAGAATGTAATATTGTTAAAGTCTAAATAAAACCTCCACTGAGTAATCACTCTAATGTCTGAAGAAAATCAAACTGATACTAATGAATTTCAATCATCTAATAACGAAGAAAGTAAAATTACAATACCCAAATCATCCTACAACAGAATGCTAAAAGGAATTGTTGCAGCCATTGCAATTGCTACATTTCTTGGTGGCTATGCAGTTGGAACACTAGATGGAGGTTCCAATTCTTTATCATCTGATGAAATTAAAGATATAATTTTAGAGCTTGAATCTAAATCTCCTGCTCCACAACCAGCACAAGCTCCATCACAACCATCTACCCCATCAGTATTTCAAGTCTCACTTGATGATGATCCAGTCAAAGGAAATCCAAATGCCCCAGTAACAGTAGTAGAGTTTTCTGACTTTCAATGTCCGTTTTGTTTAAGATTCTTTGATCAAACACTTCCACTAATAGAAGAAAATTACATCAATACTGGAAAAATAAAACTAGTTTACAAAGATTTTCCATTAGTTAGCTTACATCCAAATGTAAAACCTGTTCATGTAGCTGCAGAGTGCGCAGATGAGCAAGGAAAGTTTTGGGAATATCATGATGTTTTGTTTGAAAAACAATCAGAGTGGCAACGCCTTTCATCATCTGATCTGCAAACCACACTAGTACAATATGCAGATGATTTTGGTCTACAAACAGCAAACTTTGAAGCTTGTCTTAACTCACCAGAAATGTTAGAAGAGGTAAATGCTGACTTTTTGCAAGCAGCAAGCTATGGTGCAACTGGCACTCCAACATTTTTCATTGGAAATGAAAAGAATGGTTTCATCAAACTAGTTGGCGCCCAACCATATGCAGCATTTCAAGCTGCAATTGATGCACAACTAGGTTAGGAAAATAGTAGTAAATTTAATTAAATCAAATTTTTAGTGATGTTATGCGCGCTTTGATGATGGGAAGGTTTCAGCCTTTTCATTTAGGACATTTGGATTTAGTAAAACAAATTCTTACCGAATATGATGATATCATAATTGCAATAACAAGTTCTCAATTTAATTATTTAGATAAGGACCCATTTACTGCGGGTGAACGAATCGAAATGATTCATAATTCATTAAAAGATGATGACGTTGACATGTCAAATTGCTTCATAATTCCAATTGAAAATCAATTTAACATTGCAACGTGGGCAGCTTATATAAAATCAATTCTTCCAAAGTTTGACAAAGTGTATAGTGGCAATGAATATGTCAAAATGCTATTGGCTGATGCAGGAATTGATGTCGTCAAACCAAAATTCCTAGACAGAGAAAAATTCAATGCAACAAGCATCAGAAAATTAATTGTTGAAGACAAAGACTGGCAAAGTCTTGTTCCAAAAGCTGTTTCAAATGTAATAAATAAAATTAACGGTGTTAACAGACTAAAAATAATTTCAAAAAGTGACACAAAACCAACAGAGCATTAAGATGAAAAAATTACGAGCTTGCCCAATTTGTCCAAACTGTGGTTCTAAAAAATTTGATAGACTAGAAGATAATGATGTAAAGGTAAGATGTCTTTCTTGCAACAAAATTATTACCATCTAATCTTTCCTGTTGGTTTTTATTTGCAGTAATTTGAGGCCTATCCATGGCTCAGATATGGAAGGATGATCAAGTTAGCTTAGATCCAATAAAAAATGAAACCATAGCCGTTCTAGGTTACGGAATTCAAGGAAACGCTCAATCAAACAACATGAAAGATTCTGGCCTAAATGTAATCATTGGTGTAAAAGAAGGTGGTACTAGTTGGAAAAAAGCAAAAGCTGATGGACACAAAGTAATGTCAATAGCTGAAGCAACAAAGACAGGAGATATCGTTTACGTGCTAATCCCTGACATGGTTCAGGCTAAAGTCTACAAAGAGGAAATTGCACCTAATCTCTCAGAGGGAAAAGCACTTGCATTTTCACATGCAGCGGCAATCCATTGGAAGTGGATTGAAGCACCAAATAATGTAGATATTATCATGATTGCGCCAAAGGGCCCTGGCTCTAAAGTTAGGGAAACATATCAGCAAGGATTTGGAACTCCATCAATTGTTGCAGTTCATCAAGATTATACCAAAAAAGCTTGGGATAGAACATTAGGAATTGCAAAAGCAATTGGCAGCACTAAAGCTGGTGTTATCAAAACAACCTTCCAAGAAGAGGTTGAAACAGATTGGTTTGGCGAACAAGCAGATCTTTGTGGTGGCTCTGCATCAATGGTGATAAATGCATTTGAAACTCTAGTTGAGGCAGGTTACCAACCAGAAATTGCGTACTTTGAAGTTTTACACGAACTAAAATTGATTGTAGATATGATTCAACGATATGGTATAAACGGAATGTGGCGACGTGTTAGTGAAACTGCAAGATATGGTGGATTAAGTCGTGGTCCAGTTGTAATGAATGCTGGAACTAAAGAAAGAATGAAAAAAATTCTAGATGAAATCCAAAATGGCGCATTTAATGAAGAATGGATAAGTGAATACCAGAAAAATGGCAAAAACGCTTTTGATAGATACATGAAAGAAATAGATTCACATCAAATTGAACAGGTTGGAAAACAAATGCGAAAAATGATGTGGCCTGATTCCACAGAATAAATTCTAAATTTTTCTTAGCTTCTTTACGCCATTTGTAATATGATCAATAACAGTTACCAACGGTGTTCCAGGACCAAACACTCCATCAATTCCTGCCTTTTCTAATCCCTTTTTATCTTCATCAGGAATTACTCCGCCTCCCATCACAAGAACATCTTTGATTCCTTTCTTTTTGAGAGCCTTTACAACTCTAGGAAATAATGTTCCATGTGCTCCATTAAGCAAGCTCATGGCAATAGCATCTACATCTTCATCTTCTGCAATTTGGGCAATTCTATCTGGTGTGGCAAACAATCCCGAGTAAATTACCTCCATTCCTGCGTCTCTAAAGGCCCTACATAGAATCAAAGCTCCTCTGTCATGACCATCAAGACCCAACTTTGCCACTAAAATCTTGACTCTACGAGATGCCATTTTTTGTCTCATATTTCTTTGATCTATTCTAATTTTAAATCATTTATTTGATTTTCTTGAGGTTTGGTTCACACCTAAATCTACAAGTACGTAAACCGTCCCTGTTGTTGTAATTATCAAAATATTACATACAGATCCTATTGTAGGAAGATGTTGAGGGTATTTTCAGATAAAGTATGAAAATAAGTCATACAATTTTACTTGCTGGGGTATTTGTATTAGTTGCTGAAATTATTATTTTTCAAGCAAATTCACAATATTCAGATACTGTGGATGAGAGTCTAGTTAATGAAGATAATATTAAAAAAACCACTACGCTTTACATTTTTATCGGTATCATATTTTTTATTTTTGGTGGTATTATGAATTTTATAGAAAAAAGAAGTGAACGAAATACTGGAAAACACGATAAGAAAAAAAACTCAGTCTTACTCCAATTAGTTTCCTAGCTCCAATTCCACTAATACTTGGTGGTGCTATTGGAACTGTAGATAGTACTCTTAATGAAGTAGCAGAGTGTACTGTGCAACCACAAATTCCTCCACCACCAGCACCATAGAAAATAAATCACAAAAACAACTTTCTATTCATCTGATATGAATTGTATAATCTATACAGGATTACCCAGCATGATTCTATACGATATTACAAAATCAAATCAGCGTGGGCTTTCACGCCTACTGTATATCTAAAAATTGATAAGCAAGACGATTGGAACTTAGACGAGTACGAAAAATAATGGGATTCTTAGACAGATTTAAGAAAAAAAAGAAGGAAGAACCAGCTAAAGAAGAACCAGCTAAAGAAGAACCAGCTAAAGAAGAACCAGCTAAAGAAAAACCAGCTAAAGAATAACCTAAGAAATGTAGGTTAATAGTAATACCATACCAGCTATTGCAATAATTTCAGATGCTTTCTTTTTTACAGTTGCTGTTTTCATGGCCATATTTTCTCAGGAGTTTTTTATTCTTTAAACTTTGTAGAAGAAATGTATGTCTGAAAAACTTTTTTTAATTTCATCTTTTCGTGACTCTACCATTTTAGTTATTTCCGTCAAATCTTCCTCTGAAGGAACTTTACCATACTTTGCAATATAATATCCGAGAGTTATGCCCAGTACTACGCCCGCCTTGTGACCAAACTTAAAATCATCATCAGAGCGGTAATTCCAAAATTCTTTGTCACATTCAT
>DRGT01000094.1 GCA_011055585.1 Candidatus Nitrosopumilus sp.
TCTACAAATTTTCTAGCATCAGAATCACTAGAAAAAATCCAACCACTAGAAAAATTACTTGATGAAAATGAAGTAGTTTCAATTGGAGGTTTTATTGGAAAGACTGCAGATGGAATAATTACAACGTATGAACGAGGTGGTTCGGATCGTACTGCAGCAGATTTGGGAATTTTACTTCATAAAAAATTTGATACTTCAATTGATTTTGAAAAAGATAGTGCAGTTTTTTCGGCGGATCCAAAAATAGTTGGTGAGGGATTAAGTGAAGTTATACAGCTATCCTACAATGAAGCACGATTAGCAGGAATGTTTGGAATGAAAATTCTCGATCCTATAGCTATCAAGGAGATAGTAGAGCATGGAGTAGATATACCAATAATTATTACAAATATGAAAGAGCCAACCAAAATTACAATTATTAAACGAAAGCCTGATGCTCAAAATGGTCATCCGCTGAAAATAGTTACAGGAAAAAGAAATTGTGCCATATTAAGAATTGAAACAAAAACTGCAGAAAGATTGTTAGATTCTCTTGAAAACGATAAGCGATATAGTGAATTCATAATATTGTCACCCTATACAAAAGATGGAGTAGAATTTACTAGAATTTTGTTCCTTGATGGTGATTATGTAAAAAGAAATGAAAAATATCTACTTGGGTTTGACTCACTTGCTACTATAACCTACAACAGAGGAGTCATTACACTAATTGGAGATGAAATGTGGCGAGTTCAACAAATTGCCTCAAAAGCTAGTGCAAAAATTGGTGAAGCAGGATTAAACATTTTGAATATGGATGCACAAGAAGAAACATCAAGAATAATTATCGTTGTAGAAGATTCTGAAAAAAATATTGAAAAAGCAATTGAAGCAATTCATTCAGAAAGATCAAAAATTAAATTCGTTTAAATAAAAAACAAATTCACAAGGCGCTTCCGGTTTTTACCAGAAGTGCCTAGGTGGGTTTGTTCTTGGACCTTTATCATGAATCAGTCCGGCGTTACCCAAAACACGCGTTAATTATTGTAAGCTATTCTGGTATTTAGACCTGATCTATATAGAATATCAAGGTGTACGCTCGGCTATGAACCAAAGTACTAGTCCAATTCCAATCATCACATACCATTTGAAATTTCTTTTATCACCGAAAATTTTTGATGTTGCAAGTTCTTCATCTCGATAAATTGACTTTCGTATTTTTCTCATCTCAAAACCTTGACCAATTAATCCCATTACAAGTAATACAATTGCAACTCCACCCATTATCCAATCCATACTTATTGTAGATTTTTTTGAGAATATTTAGTTTCTAAAAGTGTAAGGCTGGAACTAAGACAATTCTTTAAATTACAATGATTTTTTTTGTTCTCCTATGAAAGAAGTTGGAAAGATTTGGATGAATGGCAAACTTGTGCCGTTTAAGGACGCAAAAGTACATGTCCTTACCCATGCTCTGCATTATTCAACAGCAGTGTTTGAAGGAATAAGATGTTACAATACTAAAGATGGTTCTGCAATTTTTAGATTACCAGAGCATGTTGATAGACTCTTTAGATCAGCAAAATTGTATTCAATGAAAATGAAATATTCAAAAAAACAGATTTCAGATGCAATAATCAAGACTGTAAAGACAAGCAAACTCAAAGAATGTTACATTAGACCAATTGCTTACTGCGGATATGGAGCAGTGGGGTTAACTCCTCCTCTAAATAACATAGATGTTGCCATTGCATGCTGGGAGTGGAAGATGGGTGAATCAAATGCAGGAAAATTTTCTGGAGCAAAATGTAAAATTTCAAGCTGGATTAGAATTGATTCGAGATCACAACCCATGGAGGCAAAGGCTGCTGCAAACTATTCAAATGCAGCATTAGCTCGTGTTGAAGCTTTAGAAAATGGATACGATGAAGCAATCATGCTAAATTTTGATGGAAAAGTTGCTGAAGGGAGTGCAGAAAATATTTTCATTGTCAAAGATAATCAAATTTTGACTCCTCCTCTATCGGCAGGTGTTTTAGGAGGCATCACAAGAGACAGTGTAATTCAGATAATTAAAAAAAATGGTGGATATTTAGTTGAATCTGATTTGGAAATAGATGATTTGTACTCTGCAGATGAAGTGTTTATGACAGGAACTGCAGCAGAGGTAAAATCAGTAACTCAAATAGATAATGCAAAAATAGGAAACGGAAAAATTGGTAAAATTACTAAAGCATTACAAAAATCCTTTACAAATGTTGCAATGGGTAGAGATGAAAGATTCCTTCCTTGGCTCACATACATTTAATGTGAGTTTTTTATTCTAAATACAGCAAGGTAATTGTAAATGGAATCCTGTTCAACTGGCAATTCACAAGAAATCTGTTGGTTTTGTAAAAAAGGAAGGCATGATGAATGCATGAAAGAGATTCCAGTAGATGGAAAATCTGAGGGACCTCATGACTGTACTTTTGATACAAAAATGATCACTTGCAAGTGCAAGCATTAATCAAAAATTTTTCAAAATAAAGCGGGTCTAGAGGGATTCGAACCCTCGACAGCCGGATTAAGAGTCCGGTGCTCTACCTGGCTGAGCCATAGACCCAATAAAATTAGCAAACGCTAGATTCGTTATTAACGTTGAGTTAAAATTAATTCTAGTGTGTGATTTTTGTTTCTATTTCGTTATATTTTTCTAAAATTGCTGTAAGTACAGTTGATACTGGAACATTGTTCATTTTTTTCTTTTCAGCTAATAGTTTTTGGTATGCATCAAGTGTAATGTAAACTGGTATCGAACCATTTCCTTCAAGCAAACCTCTAACTTTGTAAAGAGCAGTTTCCATTCCTCTTGCTGCTGATTTTGCAAACTTTGCCTTGTCCAAAATAGTTCCAAGTGGACCAAATGGCATTTTATAATCAACAGTCATTGTAACGTTAGTTAAATTATTACCTAATGATTTGAATTCAGTTGTAATTTGCCATTTCTTAAATGGACCATCTATCATTTTTGCACTGATTTTTTCATCTCTGACAAATTCAGTTGTTTCACAATCCCATTCTAGTCTTTTTCCATTAAAGTCACCAATAATTCTAAATGTTGTGCCAACACCCATTCCTTCCTTAATGTCCATTGGAATAACTGTCATGCCAACTCCTTTGTCAGACATTTGATCAGTAACATGTTCTGGTCTTGCAAAATAGGTAAAGACCGTATCAA
>DRGT01000095.1 GCA_011055585.1 Candidatus Nitrosopumilus sp.
AAATAATTTAGTTAATGTAGCAGCATCTGCTTTTGCAACAAGCATAGCAATCGGGATTTTTGGAAATGAAGGACTTGGCATAGCAATTGGAATTATGACATTTTTGATTCTAGTATTTGGAGAAATTACTCCTAAAACGTATTGTAATGCAAATGCAGTAAAGATTGCCCTAAAGTTTAGCCCAATATTACTTGGATTTAGTTATGCATTGTATCCTGTTGTGAAATTTTTTGAAATAATCTCGCGGGGCATGGTAAGATTAACTGGAAGTAGTTATCATCCACCAGCACTAACGGAAGAAGAAATCAAAGGAGTTATTGATCAAGGTCTGGCAGATAAAGCGATTGAAAAAGAAGAATTGGAATTAGTTCAGGGGGCATTACAATTTGATGATACAGCAATTCGTTCCGTTATGATTCCAAGACTAAAGATGTTCACGCTAAATTCAAAGATGTTATTATTTGAAGCATTACCATCAATTAATCAAAGTGGTCATTCAAGAATTCCAATTTATGGTTCAAGCAAAGATGAGATTGTCGGATTTATTCATGTTAGAGATGTTTTAAAAGAATTAGAAAAAGATAACAAAATGATAAGATTAGAAGATATTGCTAGGAAGCCAGTATTTGCTTCGCAAGAAAAAATGGTTAGTAGTTTACTAAAAGAAATGAAGGGTAGAAAGACCCACATGGCCATAGTGGTAGATGAGTTTGGAGGAGTCGAAGGCCTAATCACTCTTGAAGACCTTATTGAAGAGATTGTAGGCGAAATTGAAGACGAGAGCGATAAAGCAAAACCATTAGAATATCAATCAATTGATCAAGATACTATAATTACTAATGGAGACATTGAAATTGACACAATCAATGATATTTTCAAAACCAAAGTTCCACAAGGAGATGATTATGCATCTCTGAATGGTTTGTTACATGAAAGGTTACAAGACATTCCTAAGGAAGGAGACAAAGTAGAAGTTGATTCTTTACGAATAATTGTAGAAAAAGTTTCAAAAAACAGACCAGAAAAAATTAGAATCGAGAGAATGACGCGTTAGTCTTTTTTTGCAAAGTGTTCTTCTAATATTTTTTTCTTATCTTCCATATGAAATAGCATTTCTGTATGTTTAAATGCTTCTTCATATGGGCGTTGATAAAGCATTGCCTGCATCAACATGTGGTTTTCAGGAATTACAATTCCTGTTTGATCATCAGAATACATCATCTTTACAGTATCTTCTATTGATTCCATCATGTTTGCATGAATATGTATCATGTTTGTGTCTGTAAAACTAAATTCCATAGTAATGGCATAATCTCTAACATCTTTAGTTCCTTTTGCAGTCCATAATATTGCTACACCATGTTCGTTTTTGAAAATTTCTAAAATTTCAGAGGGTTTTGGTGCTTTGTCTTTAAATCTGATATCCATAATGTGTAAATGCATTTGTCTTGTTGGAACCTTGATTGCACGTAAAAAGAGTGGAGTTTCTTTTCCCATATAGCTTTTTACGTCATCACCCTGGTGTGGATTCTCACTCCATTCAATCGTATCATTTACTTCTTTGTCAGTCTGTTCAATGTCGGCCCATCTTCTAACTAGTGTAACATCAAATCGAACTAATCTATCACCGTATTTTTCACGCAATGGTTGGAGAATACGTCCTATCCCGGTAACATTACAACTACCTTGCATGACATGTTTTTTTCCAAAAGCTTCTGTATAATTTGCTCTAGAATTAAACAATAAATCAGAAACGGCTTTGTCTCCAGATACTGATTCTCCACCCTGATAAATTGCCATAACTCCTTTTGGTTCATAGAGATTTTTCTTGTTCATATAACCATGTCCACCTGGTGCAGCATCAATTACTAAGTCACAATCATCCAGTACGGATTCTATAGTTCCTGCAATTTTGAAATCTTTGAATGAATCCATCTTTTTTTCAGGAACAAAAACATCCAAACCCAGAGAAATTGCTGTATTGACCTTCTCATTTGGGGAGTATTTTCCCACACCTATTACTTGAATTTCAGGATCATCTTTGATAAAGGAGGTGATTCTACTTCCAATAGAACCAAAACCGTTTACAAAAACCCTTTTCACAATTTCACTCCAAACAAGCCATTTATTTAAATTCTAATTATAATGACATAAGTCATCCCTGTTATTGTAGTTATGAGTAAGGCTACAATTTTGTGCTTGAATATAGGATTAACTGTAGCTGTTTAAAAATACATACTGAGATTAAAAACCCAGATTTATCAAATTGATATAATGTTCAAAGGCATTTTTTTGCAACTAGATGGAGAGAAACAGGCCTATGATATCTTTATGGATATTGGAGAATATTTCCAAGGATTTGGGGAAGGAATAGTTGCTTTTGCAACAAGTATTTTTGAATTTTTTGGATTCTGAGGAAAATCTATCCAAAAAACTAAATTTAACCTAAAAAACATTTGAACTGTGAATTTACATGGTCCATCACTTGGAATTGGAGCTGGAATAACTGCAGTTGTCATTTTTGTTACATTTTTAGCATTTGATAATATCACTGATGAAAAAGAATTAGTTTTAGAACAAGCAGAAAATATTCAACCAAACCCACAAAGAATAGGACTTGATGTTTTCACAGAAAATGGTTCGCCTTATCTCGGAGATCCTAATGCACCAATTACTTTGGTTGAATTCGGAGATTATCAGTGTTTTTTCTGCAACAAATATTTTCATGAGACTGAGCACAGTATTTTATCAAATTATGTTGAAACAGGAAAAGTGAAAATTATTTTCAAAGATTTTACAATAATTGGTCCTGATTCAATAACAGCTGCGAATGCAGCTCATTGTGCAGATGAACAAGGAAAATTTTGGGAATATCATGATATTTTATATAATAATTGGACAGGAGAAAATAATGGCTGGGCAAGTTATGATAACCAATTAAGTTTTGCACAAGATGTGGGATTGAACATTGATGAATTTTCAGAATGCGTGAAAAATGAAAAGTATACTACAATTATAACAGACAGTACTTCTGATGCTAGAACTCTTGGACTAACAGGAACGCCTGCATTTTTTGTCATAGGTACAGATGATCAGATTACGAAAATTCCAGGAGCACAACCATATGAAGTATTTGAAAGAGTTTTTAATTCAGAGCTGGAAAAATAGAATTTTTTCGATCAGATTACGAAAATAGGCGTAAGAAATGGCTAGTTTTTTCTACTTGGTGTGACAAATTAACCTCAATAACCTTATAAGACCTTATTCGGAGGCTAGCTAATGGTAGCTGGAATTGATGATATTGCAATATACATCCCTAGATTGTATATCGACGCATCAGATTTTGCACATGCTAGAGGTATGGACCCAGCAAAACTGGTCAAAGGCCTTGGAATTTCTAAAATGGCAATGGTTGACACCAATCAAGACCCAGCATGTCTTGCAGCAAATGCATGTCTAAAAATCATGCAAAAAAACAAGCTTTCTCCTGAAGAGATTGGAAGATTATACGTATCTACAGAATCCGCTTTTGACGAATCAAAAGCAATGAATTCGTATGTTATTGGAATGTTAGAGCAAGTCTATGGTTCTGGTTCTTTTGAGCATTGTGGGGGAGTAGAAACAAAGTTTGCTTGTGTTTCGGGCTCTTATGCATTATATGATAATACTAATTGGATTAGAGCAGGAGAAGCTGAAGGAAAACATGCTCTTGTCGTGGTATCAGATATTGCAAAATACGATTTAGGTTCCTCAGGTGAAGCGACCCAGGGAGCAGGAGCTGTTGCCATGTTACTTAATGATTCCCCAAGATTACTTGCGTTTGATCCTAAAGTTACCTCAACATCTATCAAAGACGATTATGATTTTTACAGACCATTTGGAAAAGAAACTCCAATAGTTCATGGTCAATATTCTAACCTTCTTTATTTTATTCAAGTAAGAAAAGCACTTGAAGCATACAAAAACAAAGTAATTTCAACAGGACTATTTGAGATTGGCGAAGGCGAAACAATTCTTGATTATATTGATTATCTAAACATGCACCTTCCATATTCAAACATGGGCAAAAAAGCTCTTGCATATTTGGTTCGACATGAATGGCGCACACTACCAAGATGGAAACCATTAATTGAAAAAATTGGCTTGCCAGAACCACTTCCAAAGGACCCAAGAGGAACAATAGAATCAGTTCTTGGTGACCAGGAATTTTTGGAAAAAGACCACGAGTTTACAAAACGTTTCACAAAAACAGACGAGTTTATGGAAGTTTATGAATCAAAATTAGCAAGTTCTCTTATTGCATCAAAGATGATTGGTAATCTTTACACTGCATCACTTTATCTAGGGTTTAGAAGTAGTTTAGAATTTGAATATCAAAAAGGAATTGATTTAGCAGGAAAGAGAGTTGGTTTTGGCTCTTATGGTTCTGGTTCAAGCGCAATGGTCTTTAGCGGTGTAATTCAACCTGAGTACGAAAAAATTGTAAAGGACATGAATCTTGAAACCGAACTTGGGCCAAGAAAGAAGCTTTCTCTTGAAGAATATGAAAAACTTCATGAAAACAAACTAGCTACAAATCAAGCGTTTCTAGTACCCAAAAAAGAATTTCTTCTCGCTGAAATTGAGACAAAACCCGAATCAATAGGCCAACGCAGATACACCTACAACGAATAGAACTAGTTTAAAATTTTCAAATCAAATTTAGTTTCAAACACTTTAGCAATTTGATCAACATCTAATGAATTAAAAAATGGAATATGGCCTAAAACAGATACTCCGGTAATATCTTCTAAATCATCTTTTAACACATCTACAGCATAACCATCAAGATCAATTTCGTTGATTATAATTCCCTTAATTCGAATTCCAGATTTTTTTGCCATTTGACAAGTCATAATAGTATGATTTAACGTTCCGATACGATTTCTTGTGACCAATATAGTTTCTAAATTAAGATCATTGATTAAATTTGTAATAAAATAATTTTTCAAAATTGGCGTCATTATCCCACCCATGCCTTCAACAAGGATGCATTCATGAAGTTTGGATAATTTTTTAAAATTTTGTAAAACTAAATCAACGTTGACTTTTTCAAGAATGTTAGCAATCTTCATTGCAGTGTATGGTGAAGCAGGTATTGGAAAAAATTGTGGATTGATTAGATCTTCAGGATCATTTACTTTTGCCGCATTTGCTAAAATTTGTACATCTTCTGACTTGTAACCAGTTTCTTGAGCCGTTCCTGCCGCAAATGGTTTCATTACGCCAACATCTATTCCCATATTTCGAATTGCTCGTGCTAAACCGGCAGTAATCCATGTTTTACCTACATCAGTATCACTTCCAGAAACAAAAAATGATTTCAATACTGAAAAAGTGATTTTTTACCATAAAACCCTTCGGTTAATTATTAAGATGAAGAGATTGTTTATCGGTAAATGAAGCAAGATAGCTTTGTTTGGCATCCAAATACACAGATGTCAGAATGGCACTATTTTGATGAAATCGTTCGTGGGAGAGGAATGTGGCTAATTGATTCTCATGGAAATAGACTTCTAGATGGAGTTGCAAGCATGTGGTGCAATGTTTGGGGACACTCAAAAAAAGAACTTGTCATTGCAATCTCAAAACAATCAAAAAAATTGCAGCATTCATCAATGTTTAATTTAACAAATGAACCCGCTGAAAAACTAGCAAAAACACTAGTAAAAATTTCTCCAGGAATGCATAAAGTGTTTTATTCTGATGACGGTTCTACTGCAATGGAAATTGCATTTAAAATTGCTTTACAATATTGGAAAAATAAAAAAATTAAAAATAAAACAAAAATTGCAACATTAGAAAATGGTTATCATGGTGATACGTTTGGTGCAATGTCAGTTGGATATGTTCCAGAATTTTTTTCAAAATTCAAATCGAAATTATTTCCAACAATTCAGATACCAGTTCCAAACAAATATCGATTGCCAAAAGGATTCAGTTTTTTAGAATATCAAAAATTTTGTCTAAATAAATTAGAAAAACTATTTTCAAAAGACAAGTCGATTGCAGCATTTGTAATGGAAAGTGGTGCACAAGTAGCAGGTGGAGTAATAATTTATCCTCCAGGATTTCAAAAAAAGATTAGTCAACTCTGTCAAAAATACAATGTCTTGTTAGTTTTAGATGAAGTAGCTACAGGATTTGGTAGACTTGGCTCCATGGTGGAATTTACTGTACAATCATCAAGACCAGATATTGTAGCTTTTGGAAAAATGTTAACTGGGGGTTATCTAACAATGGCAGCAACACTAACTACGAAAAAAGTCTATGATTCATTTTTGGGAAACTTTTATGATTTTAAACATTTATTTCATGGTCATACTTATACAGGAAATCCAATTTCAGCAGCGGTTGCAAATGAAAATCTGAAACTGTACGAAAAAAATAATCTTATTAAAAAAATTCAAAAGACAGCCAAAATCTTTGAAAAATATCGTTCTGAAATTTTATCCTTAGATCATGTGGGAGATGTTAGACACAAAGGCATGCTTATGGGAATTGAACTTGTAATAGATAAGCAAAACAAGACCCCAATCACGCCTAAAAAATCATTCAACAAGATGGTGTTTGAAAGTGGAAAAAAGCACGGAATTTACCTTAGAACGCTAGGCAACATCATAATGCTAGTTCCCCCTCTTGCAATTTCTCAAAAAGAGCTTGATTTACTCTTACAACGAACTATCAAAATGATAAAGTCATTGAAATGGTAAACCCAAAAAAAAATCTAGGTTAACCTTTCCAATAGTCTTATTTAGACTATAATTATTGTATGATAAATATGGAAATAAGCATAATTTATGATTGTCAGAGAAAAGTTCTTGCAAATGAAAAATTAACAACTGAGGAAGCAAAAAAACTCATCACTATTTCTGATTTTGAATTAAAAACTTTAGCAAAATCAGCTAATGAAATAACTAGGAAATTTAATGGGTTAAAGGTAGATGTTGAAGAGCTTAATAATATTAAAAAAAACGGATGCAGTGAAGATTGTGTTTTTTGTGCACAATCTGGATTTTATGATACCCGAATAGAACAATACCAGTTACCTCCCGCTTCTGAAATAGTAAAACAAGCCCAAAAAGCAAAAGATGATGGCGCAGTTTCATATTGTCTTGTTGCTGCATGGAGAGAGCCATCACCAGAGGATTTCAAAAAAGTTTGTGAAATAATAGAACAGATCAATGATAAAGTTGGAATAAAGGTTGATTGTAGTCTAGGTTTTCTTACACTAGAGCAAGCAAAAAAACTAAAAGAACTCAGTGTACACCGCTATAATCATAATTTAGAAACTGCTAGATCAAAATTTCCTGAAATTTGTTCAACGCATACTTATCAAGATAGAATCGATACACTAAAAATTGCAAGAGATGCGGGGATTCAATTATGTACTGGTGGAATTCTAGGGATGGGTGAAACTAGAGAACAACGATTAGAATTGATATTAGATATTGCATCACTTTCTCCAGAAGAAGTTACAATGAACATTCTTGTCCCAATGCTCGGTACTCCATTAGAGCTACAAACTTCCTTGCCAAAATCAGAAATTATTAGAACATTTGCAGTTTTAAGATTTTTGTTACCGTATTCAATTATCAAAATTTCAGGAGGAAGGGAACTAACTCAGGATGATCAAGGGGAGGAATTGCTACAAAGTGGAGCAAACGGAATAATCACCTCAGGCTATCTAACGATGAAGGGAAATAATCCTGAAAAAGACCTTCAAATGATTGAGAAGATTGGGCTTGAAGCCTAAATTAAATTTCATTTCAGAGCAATTAGAAAAAATCAAAAATGAAGACCTCTATAGACAATTACGATTAAGCAAAGTCGATGGTCCATGCATTACCATAAACAAGAAAAAACTACTCAATCTTTGCTCTAATGACTATCTAGGCATACCATCATCAAATTTAGTCATAAAGCAGATGCAATCAAGCTCAAGATTGGTTTCTGGCAATGATTTGTCATTTAATCTACTTGAAAAAAAACTTGCAAAGCACAAATCTCAAAAAAATGCATTAATTTTTCCTACGGGCTATATGGCAAATTTGGGTGCAATCACTGCTTTAATTCAAAAAGAGGACCAAATACTAAGTGATGAATTAAACCATGCAAGCATAATTGAGGCATGCAAATTATCTGGTGCAAAGATTACAGTCTACAAACATAATGATGTTAACGATTTAAAATTAAAAATCAGTAAGAAACACAAAAAAAAATTCATCATAACTGAAGGAATTTTTAGTATGGATGGGGATTTTGCAATGCTAAATGATATTACAAAAATTGCTGAGAAAAATGGCGCAATTACAATTTTAGATGATGCACATGGGGATTTTACAGTTGGAGAAGATGGAAAAGGCTCTGCAGATTATTTTGGTGTCTCGAAAAAAATTGATTTGTATATTAGTAGCCTAAGTAAAGGGTTAGGCTCTTTTGGTGGCTATATTGCAGCTGATAGTAACATTGTAGACCTTTGCATAAATAAATCAAAATCATTTATCTATACTTCTGCACTGCCAGGATTTCTTTTAGAGTATTCTCTAAGGCGTTTTAATTCGAATAGGGAAAAATATAGAAAGAAACTTCAAAAAAATGTTCAAATTCTTTCTTCAGGATTAAAAAAACTAGGATATGATATTCTATCTGAAACTCACATTATTCCTATTGTGATAGGAAAAGAAAAAACAACATTAGAGTTTGGAAAATATCTTTATGATCAAGGAATCTTTGCACAACCTATCCGATTTCCCACCGTACCAAAAAACAAGGCTAGGATCAGGGTTTCTGTAACTTCCTGGCTATTAAAAAAGCATATTGAGAAAGCTTTGAGTGTTTTTGATTCTGCTGGAAAAAAATTCGATGTGTTTTGATTATCTCATCATGTCAAACCCACCAAACATTGGCGAGCCTAAAAAGAACGCAATTGTAACTATTGAGCCAAGAACTATTCCTACAAGAATTAATCGCTTGTTCATATTCATCGATATTTTGTGCTCAAATAAAAAGCAACTGAAAAAATTGTGGATAAGATTTGGAAGAATCCTTTAATGTAAAAATCGTAAGTTTAGTTAATGGCAGAAATAACCCTCGCAATTGCTGCGCTTGCGGGTCTTGCTTCGTTTGTAGCACCATGTATACTTCCAATGGTTCCTGCATTCTTAGCATACATTTCTGGAACAACAATCACCGAGTTAAATGGTAGAAATGGAGCTAAGACAATTTCTATCAATAGAACTAATATCATATTAAACTCAGTATTTTTTGTACTAGGATTTTCAATTGTTTTCGCAACACTTGGAGTAATTATCAACAGTATTCTTACAGAATCAGCAACAGAACTAGTTAATAGTTTTAATCAGTTAGGAGGAATAATCATCATTGGTTTTGGCGGATTTCTGATTCTTGGCACTAAATTAAAATCATTAAATATTGAAAAAAAGTTTTTCCCAAAAAGATCAAAAGCAAGTTATCCAATGTCGTTTGTGTTTGGATTAGCGTTTGCAGCGGGCTGGACACCATGTGTTGGTCCAATTTTAGGAACCATTCTGACTTTGGCAGCTACAACTCCTTCAATGGCATTTAATTTACTTCTAACTTATTCTCTAGGATTAGGAATTCCGTTTATCTTATTGGGAGTGTTTTTTTCACGTGCCACAGGATTGATTCGTTCAATGGGTAAGCATCTAAAGTATTATTCAGTGATTCTTGGTTCCTTAATCATACTTTTAGGAGTTTTAGTATTTACAAACCAACTGGCACTTATTGCAAACTTTCCTTTACTGAATGATTTAGTGTTATTAGGGTGATTAATTGAAAACCGATTCTAAAACTGCAATAATTTTAGGAGTGGCAATAGTAGCTGGGGTAGTTGGAATAAGCGTTGGTTTTTCTTCATTAGAGTCAACTTCATTTGAACCATCTCAGACTATAATACAAAACGAAGACACACTGCAAGTATCAAGTATTGATAAATCAAGATACAAATTGGCTCCCGATTTAGTAGGTATTGCCAATTACATTAACACTACACCAGAACAATTAGCAAAAGAGATTGAAGGAAAAGTTGTTTTGTATGATATTTGGACTTATAGTTGCATAAATTGTGTCAGAACCTTACCGTACGTTACTGCCTGGAATGAAAAATATGTAGATGATGGATTGTTAATCATTGGAATACATTCTCCTGAATTTGAATTTGAAAAAGATCTGAACAATGTACAGATGGCAGTTGACAAATATGGAATCAACTATCCGATAGTTTTAGATAATGATTGGGAAACTTGGAAAGCATTTGAAAATAGATACTGGCCAAGAAAATATCTTGCAGACCATGAAGGATACATAAGATATGATCACATTGGTGAGGGCAGATACCAAGAAACTGAAAAAATCATTCAGCAACTTCTTGAAGAAAGATCTTTATCGTTAGGAGTACAATTAGCTTCTGCTGAATCGCTTGTAGATATTGAAGAGTTTCAACATACTTCGTTTAGAACACCAGAATTGTATTTTGGTTACAAATTTTCACAAGGAAGAAATCAATTAGGAAATTCTGAAGGATTCAACCCCAATAATGAAGTAACATATTCTCTACCACAAGATTTCCAACAGGATTATTTCTATGTAGAAGGAACATGGGAAAATCTGGAGGGTAGTATGAAATTAGTTTCAGAAACGGGATCTATAGTTTTACTTTACCATGCAAAAGAGGTGAACATAGTAACTGCAAATTATGCGGAACTAGAAATCTTTCTTGACAAAAAACCAATTCCCGCTAGTTATTCAGGAAATGATGTTATTTCTAGCAAAGTGAAAACAACAGAAGCAGGATTGTACAATATTGTAAATAATGAAGAGCCAGCCTCACATCTATTAAAAATTGACATTTCTGAGCCTGGATTTGAGATTTACACGTTTACTTTTGGCTAGTTCTGTAACCAGACGGTGTTGTTACTGTAGTTACATTACTATCGGTTACAGATTTCTTTAAAACCCATTTCTAAAGGCAGATTGGGGAAGAAGTAGAATTTGATATCAAAATGGAGTAGAAATGGAAAGGATGTAAGTCTATCTCAAAAGATAATTGATAAAGTAAAACCTGAAGCCCCAATTAAAAACAAAATTGATGAAGCACAAAAAAAGTTACAGTTTCAGATCATAAAACTAGATGGAATTCATGGAAAATTAAAAAGAAAACATGACTTTGTTTTTGAAAAAATAGTAGATGCACAAAGATCTAACAATCAAACTTATGCAAAAGCTTATGCTATTGAATTAAATCAAATTCGTAAAATGAGAAACATGATTGGTGGAGCAAAGCTTGCTATGGAACAAATTCAGATTAGATTAAACACAGTTTCAGAATTAGGAGATGTTGTAGTAACACTTAGTCCTGCAATGTCAATTATCAAAGGACTCAGTACCTCATTAGGTGGAATAATGCCTGAAGCAAATGCCTACATGGAAGATCTTTCAAACATGTTAGGGGACGTAATAAAAGGCTCAACTGTTAGCTCTCTTAATTCTCTTAGCATAGCAGATAGCAATAGCTCTGAAACCTATGCAATATTAGAAGAGGCACATACCATTATCGAAGGACGAGCAAAGGCTAGCATCCCAGAAGTGCCTTCAGAACTAAAAGAAGAAGTCGAACTAAAAAAAGAAGCCTTAATTTAGAAAATAGTTGGGACTATGCAATTGCATAGTCTAGTTCAATTTTTTATTTTTCCTATATTGGATTTTTTTGTATGTAATCAACGATGCTCAAAATGTCTTTGATGTATGCAGGTTTTTCCCCTTCAACGCTTACAAATAACATATGATTATTTGGTAATGGAATAGTGATTCGTTTTATTTTGTCATATGCTACAATCGCATATTGTCCTTTTCCAATTTTGCTAGATAATTCATCACGTGTTTTCCAAGTATCTATTGAACGTTTAAGAGAAGTCTTTGTTTCGTACAGAGTCAGAATGTTATTTACATCATTTCTATGACTATTCCATAGAATTTCTCCTTTAGTGTCACATATTGCAGTATATCTAACATACTGATTTGCCTCCATAATCATACTCACTAGTTTGTCTTCAGAATCCATTTTAGTATCAGCTGTTGAAGCCATTAACAATAATAATCCCATTTAAAAAAATATGTGTTGCTCTGATTTTGACTTTAGAATTGTTTAATTTGAATTAAAAAATTAACGCTTAATAAACATTAGATTTTATTTTGATTTTTTCTTACTTTTTTGAATTAAGATTTTTTTAATTCTAGATATCGTAGGATAACTATATCCCCTTCTTCTATAATTTGCAATCATCATCTTCCAATTTTTAAGGCGCCATTGAGCTTGTTCAGTTGTCACAGAATGAACTTCTTTTTGAATAATGCTTTTTCGTCCAACTTTTAAAATACCTGCATCTTTTGCATACCATCTATTTCGAGAAAATTTTAAACCAGCTAGAATTTCCTCAACAGGCATTTCTCTGAAATATTCTTTTAATTTTTTTAATTGAATGTCTGATGGATTTTTAGAAATTGGTAGTTCAATTCTTAGATTTCGCATAATTTCTATGATATGTTATAATTTAAGAAAATCTTGCTAAGTTTGATTTTACAACACATTATATTTTATGCACGGCTCTAGCAGTTGAAAAAATCGAATAAAGCATGTTTGCATATGGTATTATAGGCTGCAATTCCAAAAACTATGACACCAAAAATTGCAAGTGGTAATACAACGAAGAGTTTTGAACTGAGCCCCATAACTAGACATTATGATTTGACTATAAAATCCAATCAAAATATATTACATCACCAAACCCCCCGAATTCAAAAGTCGGGCATTGGGGTTCGAGGGATTTGACGATTGTTATTATTTCTACCAACTTGATATTATTTTCAACAGGTATGTAATTTCACACCAAATTGTCATCACTAATTATTTAACATCAATTGTTAGGACACCTTTTGCTTTCGGATCTTGTAATAATTGAATGATTTTTCTGGGTATAGAGTCTGATGCCTTGTTACAACTCACAGCCAAGGTTCGTGGACAGACAAAATTGCTTTTTCTAATTACAATATCATCAGAATGAGTCAAAAGAAGATTTTTGTGCCCTTTTCCAGAAAATTTGAACGAATAATCATTCACATCAATAGAAAATTTGATAGTTGAATTTGGATCTTTGAGTTTCTTTTTCAATGTACTCGGAATGTCTTTACAACCGCAAGTTGCATTTACGCCTACAATACAATCCCCACGAGGAGTGAGATGAGAGTCTTTTGTAATTTCTATTGTTTTTGGATGTAGTGATCTAATATTTTTATGACCAGAAAATTTGATTTGAAAACGCACGCTCTGAAATGGTGGCTAGACTTAAATTAAACTTTCAAAGCATGAAAAACGAATTGCTTCCTGCTCAACAAGGTTACGACAGAGCTATCACTGTCTTTTCACCTGACGGTAGATTATATCAAGTTGAATATGCTATCGAAACAGTTCGAAGAGGAACTATTGCAGTTGGAATTAAAACAAAAAATGGAATAGTTATAGCAGCAGAAGAAAAACCACGAAAACTTCAGATTTCTGAAATTGCACAAAAGATTTTCCAAGTAGATGATCATATTGGAGTCGCGGCTGCTGGATACATACCAGATGCACGTAGTCAAGTGGATAATGCGAGATTCTTTTCTCAAAGTAACAAGTTAATTTACGCCGAACCTGTAGATGTTGAAACAGTTGCAAAACACCTGGCAGATCAGTGTCAACAATTTACGCAATATGCTGGAGTAAGACCAATGGGAGTCTCATTGATTATTGGTGGAATTGACAACAACAATAAAACTCAGTTGTTTCTTACAGACCCTAGTGGGACATACATTTCATATGATGCAGTAGCAATTGGTGCAGGTTTTGATCAAGTAACAGAATTTCTAGAAAAAAATTACAAGATAGATATATCACTTGAAGATGCATCTGTTCTTGCAGCAGCATCAATTTATCTTGGAAGTGAAGATAAGGAGGGAACTGACCATATTAGAATGGCACAAATTAAATCTGATACAAAACAATTTGAAATTATTACAAAAAAACAAATAGAAAACTTTGCAAATCTTGCAAAGGAAAAATATCCTGCTCCAAGTAATTAGAATAGATTATTATAATTAATTCAAAAAGAACAATTCTTGAATATTTCTATAGCCATTCCTGACTCATCGCTATCGGATGACAGCATGAAATTAGATAAATCAAGAAAAATTGCAGAAATTGCACGAGCCTGTGCTATCTTTAGGGTAAATACGATTTACATCTACAAAGAAAGTGACGATAAAAACGATGCCCATCTTTTAGTTACAATACTAAAATATCTTGAAACGCCACCATTTTTGCGAAAAAGACTATTTCCAAAGGTTAATGAGTTAAAGTATGCAGGAGTGTTACATCCATTAAAAATTCCAAGCCACATAACTCCTGCAAATCTTAAAAAAATCAAAACAGGAGATATCAGAGAAGGGATAATCATTAGTGCTAAAGGAAGATACTTTGCTGATTTTGGAATAAATCATTTAATTCCTTATTACGGAAAATCCAAAATTGGAAAAAGAATTACTGCGCAATTTAAGAAAGGATTTCCAGATTTAGAAATAAAAGAAATTTCAGACGAATCAATTTCAGAGTATTGGGGATATAAAGTCAGAGAAAGAGGAAACCTATTTTCACTTATCTCATCTTGGTCAGGTAACATAATTTTGACATCAAGAAAAGGTAAAACAGTTACAAATCATGTTATCAAGAATTATGCAAAATCAAAAGATCCTCTTCTTTTGGTTTTTGGGTCACCATCAAAAGGCATTCACGAGATTTTAGGTAACAGAATTAAACAGACCCAAAACGCAAAGGTACTGAATTTTTTTCCAATGCAAGCTACAGAAACTGTCAGACTTGAAGAAGCTATCTTAGGTACACTTACAGTTCTAAACACAGAACAAAACGTTTACAATTAAAATAAAAAACACAAAGTCATGAAAAAGAAAAAGAATTTTTTTATTTTAGCAATAATTGTTGGTGCTATTGGAGTAATAATTGGTGGAATTAGTATTTGGATAGCTGCAATTGATTTGTTACAACGTTAAGGATCATTTTTTGAAAAAATTTCAAAAAACCTAGAAAATCATAGTAGGTATATTACGTAAGAAATCTTAACCCCATTAAACCATTTTCACGCCTAGAGATTAAAGAAGGCATTATCAAAATCTAAGAATTAAGAATTTACAAATAATCTGTTTTACATAACTGTTAACTGTAATTATTAGTAAATTTTTCCTCATGTCACCTATAGAAAAGCAAGTGTATTCTAGACTTTTCAATGGCAAAAAGAACAAAAGCCCAACGCAGTGTTGTTGCTAGAAAGGTTGCTCGTAGAAGAAGAAGAAAGGCTACTGAGAAAGCAAAAAAAGCAACCGCCAGAAGGAGAAAGCCTAAAGCTTCAGCAAGAAAAGGTTCAAGAAGAAAAACTACGAGGAGAAGAACTACCAGAAAAAGAAGAAGAAGGCGCTAGAACCTCCTACTCTTTTTTAAAATTACATTTGATACGAACTGTTAATCCTGAAAATTCTTAATTTATTTCATTTGTACATGTCTATGTCTGATGTATCACTAACATCAGAAGGTTTGAAGGTTTGACTTAATTTTGAATGAATTTTATGATTGATATGAGTTCCAGTAGAATTAATTGCATCCCACACTTTGAACAGATTTGGTCTGTTTAATTCTTCAACATCAACCCAACCTGAAATGAGGATTGTATTAATTTCCTTTTCTTTGGAATCATATTGATAAGTCAATCCTTGTAGAAGTATGAATTGATTCATATCCTGAACAAAGTCTGTCCATTCTTCATTAGACAAGTTCTTTGATGCATTTTGATGTTCTGGTGAAAACTTCAGACCATAATTCAGAATAATCCTATCATCTCTGTGACTCATTTTAGTAATTGTCAAGAATTTTGCTATTACAAATTGCCATTGTATTCTAGGATCAAGTTTTTGGGATTTTTTTGTTGTATCTTCGTATTTTAGAGTTGTAGTTTTGATGTAATCCTCAACCATGTTTTTTAGTTGTTCAGGTCTTTTGGTCAATACCGTTCATTAGAACTGCCAAATATAACACATGATGGTAATCAAAAAAGTTTCTTTCTAAACGTAATGGGGTCAAGAAATTCTTAATTCTTAGTGTTTACTTGAAAGGTAATAAAATAGAGACTGCAATGTACACTACAATAGCAGTAATTGCCATTCCAATACAGTAACTAGCACCCTTCATGCGCAAGTAATATGGTAAAACTTTTAGTTAAATCGGATCTTAATCCTGTAAATTCTTAATTCTTTACAGTGTAAGATTATTCTTTATCAAAACTTTGAAAATAATCCCTCAAATCTTTTGTATATTCTTCTATGATTTCTGCTATTTCTCTCATCTGACCCGCATTTGGATTTTGTCCAAACATCGTACTAAATGATGAAATCGCTAATGCTTCCATCATACCAACAAAGTATTATGGTTAAACTAGGAATTAAGAATTTTCTGATTTGGATTTTGAATAATAAGGACGCTAAGCGTCTCTGTTATTGTAGTAATTATTCCATGATTCATCAGATTACTTGTTTATGATTATTAATCGGATGAAGCTTCGATTGGTGAGCTAGAATAACTATTACAAACTGGGCATTTGGAAGCTCTTCTTTTTGAATAAACACAACCACAATTGTAACAAGCACAAATTCTGGAGAATGGTTCGGCCATAATTAACACTGAATTTTATTATTGATTAAGTTTAGGTTATAATTTTCTAATTATTGGTTTTTTGTATTATTTGGTTTAAAGAAATGAAAAATCATCCTGTTTATTATGTTGGATGTCAGGGTGGATTTAAAATAAGTGCAGAGACAACGGAAAAAGCTGTAAGATTTAGTGGTTCTCGAACATTCTATTTACTAGAAACTGATCAGGTTGTTATCCCTTAAACTTTGTTTGTAACCCTTTGATTTAATACACGGTTAACGACATCTTCGCTTTATCCATGGGACATCGTAGGAAGAGTCAACCACGTAGAGGTAGTATCGGGTATCTCCCTAGAGGACGTGCTAAAAGCATGGAAGCTAGAATTCGAGCATGGCCTGAGATTTCTTCAGAAGAGCCAAAATTACTCGCTCATGCAGGTTTCAAAGCAGGCTGTGTTCAAATTGTTTCTATAGATGACCGTGAAAAAACCCCAAATGCTGGAAAGCAGTTAGTAAGTCTTGGTACAGTTCTTGTAACCCCGCCAATACTTGTTGTGGGAGTAAGAGGTTATTCAAAAAATCCTAATGGATTACATGCAGAGTTTGATGTTTATGCAGAAGACATTCCAAAACAAGTTTCAAAACATATCACTTTAAAAAATAAAGAAAAAGCATTAGAAAATGCAGAAAAAATTCTCCGCAGAATAAAAGAAATTTTTGCCATTGTTACAATATCTCCAAACACTGTAGGACTTGAACAAAAGAAACCCTACATCTTTGAGGCAGCAGTAAAAGGTGGTGATGTTCAAAAACAATTTACTTTTGTTAAAGACTTGTTAGGAAAAGAAGTAAAAATTGATCAAGTTTTTGAAACGGGTTCTGGTGTTGATGTTGCCGCCATAACAAAAGGAAAAGGATGGCAAGGAGTAATCACTAGAATGGGGGTAAAAAGAAAACAGCACAAATCAAGAAAAAGTGTAAGAGAAGTTGGTTCACTTGGTCCAATTTCACCACAAAATGTCATGTATACTGTACCAAGAGCAGGTCAAATGGGCTTTCATCAAAGAGTTGAATATAACAAAAGAATAATGATAATGAGTAATTCTGACAGTGAGGATTTTAAAATAAATCCGGAAGGGGGCTTCAAACATTTTGGTTTAGTAAGAGGTGATTATGTTATTTTGAAAGGTTCTGTTCCAGGAACATATAGAAGATTAATCAAATTAAGATCACAGATTAGAAACATTCCATCAAAAATTAACAAACCAAATATTTTGGAGGTAGTTATTTAATGAAAGCCATCACATTATCTACAAGTGGTTCAAAGGAAGGAGAAGTAGAACTACCAATTGTGTTCTCTACACCATTTAGAAGAGATCTAATTCACAAAGTCTACACTAATCTAAACACTCATCAATTTCAAAGACAGGGAACACATCCAACTGCTGGAATGGACAACTCTGCAGATTCACTTAATCCCCCAACAGGTCATGGACAAGCAAGAATTGCCAGAATGAAAGGTGGTGGCGGTGGACGTCAAGGTGAAGCGGGCGAAGTTGCTTCAATTAGAGGAGGAAGGCAAGCACATCCACCAAATGTTGACAAAGTCATACATAAGAAAGTCAACAAAAAGGAAAAAAAACTCGCATTATGTTCAGCAATTGCAGCAACTGCCTCAAAAAAACTAGTTGAATCAAGAGGTCATAGAGTTGAGAAAATAGAATCATTTCCAATTATTGTTTCAGATGAAATAGAATCAATTTCTAATGCAAAAGATATGGTCAAATTACTTGATGCACTCAATCTTAGTCAAGACATTGACAGATTAAAATCAAGAAAGGCAAGAACGGGTAAATCTGCTTTAAGAGGAAGGAGAAAAAAAATAGGACGAAGTATTCTTTTTGTCACAAAGTCTTCAAAAGAACTCAAAAAAGCATGTGGCTCATTTCTTGGGGTTGAAGTAAGATCTGTTAAAGACCTAAGCGTTTTAGATTTGGCTCCAGGTTCAGACCCAATTAGACTAACTGTTTATTCAAAAGCTGCATTAGATGAAATTTCAAAAATCAAATCCCCACATTTGGAGCTAATGGTGAAAATTAAATGAATGTTGAGCAAGCAATGAGAATTGTACTTAAACCATATGTTACAGAAAAAACATTTGCCATGGTTGAAAACGAAAGTAAAGTGTGCTTTATTGTTGAAAGATCAGCTAGTAAACCACAGATTGTTGAAGCAGTCAAAATACTCTACAATGAAAAACCAACAGGTGTCAACACTGCTAGAACAGTTTATGGAAAAAAGGCATTTGTGAAATTTGAAACAACAGCAAAGGCTAGAGATTTGGCTACAAAAATAGGAATGCTTTAAGTATGGTTCAAAAATCCCAGCTAATTACGCTAAAGGAGATAGAAATTGGTTAAGAAATTCGACTATCGTGGAGTTCCACTTTCGGAATTGGAGAACATACAATTGGATAAATTATTCCAAATGTTTCCAGCTAGACAAAGAAGATCCTTAACAAGAGGAATCACAGACGCCAAACGAAAATTAATTGAAGAGATAAAGGCGACAAAAGCTGGTAAGGCAAAAAATCCAATTAGAACGCATCTAAGAGATTTGATAATTTTACCCTATATGGTAGGAGTCACAATTAACGTATATTCAGGTAAAGAATTCACCCCAATTACTATATCTGTAGAAATGATAGGACGTTATCTTGGCGAATATGTAATTACAAACAAACGAGTTCAGCACGGTGCACCTGGTGTAGGTGCATCTCGTTCAAGTCTTTATGTGCCACTAAAGTGATTGATATGGGAAAATTTGGGTACGCATTTCAAAATTATGATACAACAAGACACGTTCGTGCATCAATGAGAGAAAAGCAAATCTCACACAAACATGCACGAGAAATTGCAGTTCAAATCAAAGGCCTATCAATTGAAAAGGCAAGAGATTATTTGCATAGTGTTGTAAACAAACAACGCGCAGTTCCATTTAGAAGATACAAGAACCAAGTTGGACATAGATCTGACCCAGGTGTCATGTCTGGCCGTTATCCTGAAAAATCTGCAACTGAATTTATCAAACTACTTGATAATTTAGAATCAAATGCAGAATACAAAGGCATGGACTTGGATAGATTAAAAATTATTAATGCAACTGTTCACAAAGGCGTTTTGATTAAACGATTTATTCCCCGTGCCATGGGACGTGCAACACCACAGAATAATGTCTTGACACATGTGGAGCTAGTGGCTCAGGAGATCTAAAAATGTCAGCTGTGAAAAACGTAATCAAAGACAACTATAACATGATGCTTCTCAGAGATTTTCTTAGAGAAAGAATCAAAGACGCTGGTTTTTCACATGCTGAAATCTCAAAAACACCAACTGGAACTAGAGTTGTATTACATGTTACTCGACCAGGCATAGTTATTGGAAGAAAAGGAGTCGGAATAAGAGAACTTACTGAGAAACTAAACACTGAATTTGGATTAAAGAATCCGCAAATCTCAGTCATTGAAATTCCAAAACCAGAATTTTCACCAAATGTCATGTGTAACAGAATGGCTTCGCACATTGAACGTGGAACAGCGTTTAGACGAGCTACAATGTGGACTATGCAACAAATTATGGACAATGGCGCGATGGGAGTACAAATTACAATTTCAGGCAAATTAAGAGGTGACCGTTCTGCATTTGAAAAACATACCGCAGGAATTTTACCTCGTGCTGGTCATCATGCAGATGTTATTGTTGATGAGGACATAGCGCATGTTAAAACGCCAATGGGATTGATTGGAATTAGAATTAGAATTGCAATAAAGGAAAAAGTCATTCCAGAATTTGAATTAAAGAAAGATGAGTCAAAGGAAGAAACTGTTGAAGAAAAGAAGCCAGAAACTGTTGAAGAAAAGAAGCCAGAAACTGTTGAAGAAAAGAAGCCAGAAACTGCTGAAAAAAAGAAGCCAGAAACTGAATCAGAACAAATCATAATTGAAGAAGAAAAGATGAAAGATCTTGAGACATTAGAAGAAGAAGAGGAGAAACTGAAGTAATGGCCAGAATCAAAATGAAAACAGTGAGAGAGCTAAATAAAAAAGATCTTAAAGATAGACTACAACAAGCACGAAATGATCTTGGCAGATTAAAAACTGATGGTGCTAAAGGAACTTTAAGAAAAGAAAGCGGAAAGATGAAGCCACTAAAACGAGACATTGCAAGAATTCTGACTAGATTAAGCGAGATGAAAAAACAATGATTACTGCAGAAAATATTGCCTCACATGAATTTATTGGATTAAAAACTGAGATTGTTGATTCTTCAAATGAAGAAATCTTAGGATTAAAGGGAACTATTGTGGATGAGACAAAATCAATGTTTATCATAGAGACATCAATAGGTTTCAAAAAAATTCCAAAGGCACACAACAAATGGAAATTCTCTATACAAAATCAAGATATTATTTTGTTTGGAGAATCATTGTGTAAAAGACCAGCAGATAGAGTGAGGATGAATCTATGACAAAAAATATCGGCCTTAAAGTTAAAGCACCAAAAAAAGAATGTGATGATGCGCATTGCCCATTCCATGGAAAACTTGCGGTAAGAGGAAAGCTATTCGATGGAAAGATTTCAAGCACCAAAGCCAAACAAACTATTACACTTCAGAAAGAAGCCCCTGTTTATTTCAGTAAATTTAGACGATATGCACGAGCAAAAAGCATAATTCATGCTCATTTACCTGCCTGTATTGAAGTACAAAATGGGGATCGGGTTATTGCAGCTGAATGTAGACCAATATCAAAATCGGTGTCCTATGTAGTTGTGGAGGTTAGAAAGTAATGTCACAGGGACGAAGTAGGGGAAAAGCAAAGGGCGTAGAAGAATTTAGACCATATATTACAAGAGCATTGCCAGTTGGTGCGCAAATTAATTGTGCAGATAACACTGGTGCAAAAATTTTAGAAATCATAATGGTTCAAAAAATAAAAACCAGAGTTTCAAGATTGCCAGCAGCTGCTGTTGGAGATTATGTTAACGTTGTAGTAAAGAAAGGACCTGCTGAATTAAGAAAGCAAATTCATGGTGCAGTAATTATTCGTCAAAAATATGCTATCCGAAGACTAAATGGAGTTAGAGTTGCCTTTGAAGATAATGCTGCAGTTCTTGCAACACCAGAAGGAGAGATTAAAGGAACTGACATTAAAGGACCAGTTGCTGCAGAGGCTTCAGAAAAATGGCCAAGATTAGCAAACTTGGCATCAATGGTGGTATAAAATGAAACCAACTAAAGTTAGAAATTATCAGATTTATCGTGCAACATACACTACAAGAAGTAAACAGCTTGGCGGTCATTTATCAAAAGATCTTCAGAAAAAATATGGAAAAAGATCAATTAGAATTACTTTAGGAGATACAGTCAAAGTTATACGTGGTGAATATCGTGGTGTTGATGGTAAAGTTTCAAAAATTGAAATGACAAGAAGCAGTATTGGAATTGAAGGAATTAAAAAAGAAAAATCACGAGGCGAGAAATTTGATATTTTAATTCCAGCCTCTAATGTTGTTGTAACTGGTCTGAACCTGGATGATCATTGGAGAAAAACAAAACTTCAAGGAAAGAAACCAAAGACCACTCCAAAGGAAGTAAAACCAGAAGAACCAAAAAAAGAAAAACCAGAAGAACCAAAAGAAGAAAAATCAAAACAGGTACCAGCTAAAGATGAAAAGGTCAAGAAAGAGACTAAATCAGCTAAAAAATCTGAAAAACCAAAGGAATCCAAGCCTGAAAAAAAGGCCAAAACAAAGCCTAGAAAAAAGGTAAAGGAGGCTAAAGAGTAAAATTGGTAAGCATAGCAGGAAGCAAAAAACTGAAGAGACAGATGGCGCCCTTGTTCTGGGGAATTACTAGAAAGAGCAAAAGGTTTGTCATAACTGTAAGACCTGGCTCTCATCCAAAGAACAATTCCATTCCAACTGCGGTTTTTTTACGTGATACACTAAAAATTGTATCTACCCTTAGAGAAGCAAAATCTGCAATTTATGGAGGAAAAGTTTCTGTTGATGGGGTTAAACGAAAATCATTACACCATTCTATTGGTTTGATGGATGTTGTAGAACTTGAAAATATTCCAGATGTTTATCGGCTTGTTCCACAAGATGGCAAGGTTTTAAAACCATTAAAAATTGATCAATCAGAAAAGACAAAAAAACTATCCAAAGTAACTAGTAAGACTTCGATTAAAGATGGAAAAACACAACTTGGTTTTCATGATGGACGTTCTATGATCTCAGATACAGCTGTAAATGTTGGAGATTCTTGTTTGATAGAAATTCCAAAACAGAAAATTCTTAATGTTGTAAAATTAGAACAAGGATGTCAAGCAATTATAATTCGTGGAGTAAACGCAGGTCAAGTTGGTACTGTAGATAAAATTGAGGAAGGAACATTTAGTCTTCCTCGACGGGTATTACTTGCACTTGGTGAAAGAAAGATTGAGATTCCAACAGACATGGTAATGGTAGTGGGAAAAGACAAACCCGTAATTCAAGTAAGGTGATTTAATGGCGCAAGAAGTACAGTCTGTTATGAAAAAAATTTCTCTTAATAAAATTGTACTAAACATGGGAGTTGGAAAATCCGGTGAAGCAATTGAAGTTGCAAAAAAAGCACTAAAACAAATTTCTGGAAAGAAATCTTGTCCCCGTGATGCAAAAGCAACGCAAAGAGATTGGGGAGTTAGAAAAGGTGAACCAATAGGTGTGGCCGTGACAGTTAGAGGAAACGATGCAAAAGAACTTCTAAAGCGACTTTTGGAAGCTAAAGGAAATGAAGTTAATGGAAGCTCTTTTGATGATTTTGGAAACTATTCGTTTGGAATAAAGGAGCATATCGATGTTCCTGGAGTGAAATATGACCCAAAAATTGGCATTTTAGGACTAGGAGCTTCTGTAGTATTAACAAGGCCAGGTTACAACATTAGATTTAGAAGCAAACATAAAGCAAGTGTTGGAAAATCACATACAATTTCAAAAAAGCAAGCACAAGATTTTCTGGTGAAAGAATTTGGTGTCGAAGTGGTAAATTGAAAGACAGATCATATGAATTTACAGGACGAAAAAAACACGATTTTGGACGTGGTTCAAGATGGTGCAAACGATGTGGAGATTATACAGCTGTAATTCAAAAATACAATTTAATGATATGTCGAAGATGTTTCAGAGAAGTAGCAGAATCATTGGGGTTCAAAAAATTTATGTGATAAATGATGCCAGCAACTAATGTTTTAGCAAATTTGTTTGTAACACTATACAACAATGAAGCAAGAAGAAAAAACGAATGCATAGTTTTACCTACATCAAAACTTGGAGTTGAAGTTCTAAAAACACTTCAAAAAGTTGGGTACATTGGTGAATTTGAACGAATTGAGGATAAAAGAGGCGGAAAATTCAAAATAAAACTATTAGCAAAGATTACAAAATGTGGTGCAATTTCACCAAGATTCAAAGTAAAGAAAACAGAATATCAGAATTGGGAACAGCAATACTTGCCATCATATATGAGAGGAATGTTGCTTGTTACTACAAATCAAGGAGTGATGTCGCATCATGATGCAGCAAATAAAGGAATTGGAGGATTGTTGATAGGATATGTCTACTAAGCAACTTGAAAAATTTGAAACAACAGTAGATGTTCCAGAAGATGTTACAGTTACTTTAAACAAACACATGTTAAAAGTACAAGGTCCACTTGGTAAAACATACAAAAGTTTCAGAAAAATTCCAGTAGTAATACAAGTTAACGATAAAAAAGTTTCTCTTAAAGCAACTGGAACGCGAAAAAGAGATTATGCAATAATGAATACTGCAAGAAAAATTGTTAAAAATCTTTGTGAAGGCGTAAAAGATGGCTACACTGTAAAAATGAAAATAGTATATGCTCACTTTCCAGTTACAGTAAAAATAAAAGATGATCTTGTGTTAATTGAGAATTTCCAAGGAGAAAGAGCACCTCGTACTGCTAAAATTGTTGGAAAAACAAAAGTAAATCCAAAAGGAGAAGATGTCATCATTACAGGTCATGTTTTAACTGAGGTCACACAAACTGCAGCAAACATTGAAACAAAAACTAAAATCAAAAATAAGGATCACAGAGTTTTTCTTGATGGAATCTATGTTTTTGAAAAAAATAAAGGTATTGAATCAGGAAAACCAGATAAAAAATAAATTCTAAAATTGACATTAGATGAAGAATTCAAAAAACAAACTGTTCAATTAATTGAGCAAACTTTAGAGCTTTACAAATCAGCTGGTGTATCACCAAGAATTGGAGAAGTTTGGGATGTCAAAAACATTGGAGACTTTCTTTGTGGTTTTTTTGTTGGAGAAATGGTTGGTTCTGCACTAAGTGCATTTCAAGTATATCATCATAGAGAACCAACAGCTGATGAACACATGGAAATTGTTAATTTGGTTGAAAACTATTCAAAATTAATTCAAGAGTTTTTTGCAAAATTCAATTAATCATTCCAAAAAACAAACTTCGGAAAGATTAAATCGCATTTATCAAGGTACAGATCTGGAGCCGCCCTAGCTCAGCGTGGTAGAGCGTCGGACTGTTAATCCGTTGGTCGCCAGTCCAAGTCTGGCGGGCGGCGCCTTTATGTTTCTAAACTCGAGTTTTGAAATATTATTATTCTAAGATAGTAATTTATGTTAGTGGTTATGAAAAATATGTTTCTAAATTCGAATTTAGAAATATTGATTGTTTGATACCTGTTAGTATATTGTGTTAGACTGGAACGATCTAATATCTGATCGCATATCAGTAAGAATGCAGGAGGTTTACTTTGGCCAGAATTAGAAGGGCCAATAGATATTGTGTTGATTGTGGTGCAAGACTGGTGTATTATCCTAGATTATCAAACCCAAAGGCGCCAAATGAGCACCGCATACTTGTTTATGCGTGTCCAGATTGTACAGATGACTTTGATAGACCTAAAATGTTCTCAATAAAGCGAAACCAGGTAGAAGATCCTTTAGAAACTGTAGAGATCGAGATTACACAGACTAGGAAAAAGCTAGATTCTAAATAATACTGGAATAAGCCTGATTATCATGTATCCTGAACGTCCAAGAAGCAATTGGTGGTATCTATTACCAATTTTGTTTTCAATAATTGGGGGCGTAATCTCGTATTTTGTAATAAAAAATGATGACCGAAAAAAGGCAAAAAACTGCTTATGTGTTGGATTGGTATTATCTTTCGGATTGATTGGGGGAATAATTTCATATTTTGTTTTAAGAAAGGATGATCCTAAAAAAGCTAAAATTTTCCTATATGTGGGAATTGTTTTAACAGCAATTGGAATTGCGGCAGACATGATTTTTGGTCCTCAATTAATGGAATTAGACCAGCGATTTGGCGTCAATATTTAACAATTGTTATGAACATAATCTTTGATGAAGGTTCCAATTGTTTTTTATAGATCACATTCTACTGTTATATCAATGAATTCAAGGGCAATATGGGGCATATCTATTGCTGCAATATTTGCAGTATCAATGATTTCTGCTGCTTATGCAGGAGGACATTTACTCATTGATGACATAACAGTAGAAAAACCCGGAAGAAATGGAGTCGCTCAATCAGTTCACATCGAGGTTAGTGTAGTCGTTCCAGATCCAACTGGAGCTGATTATGGATGGGCGGTTGGAACTTCAAAAGGATTTCTTGTTATTACAAGTCATCCAAACATTGGTGATGACAGTACTGGACAACCACCATTAAATGCATACCATACTCACTTCTTGACAGCTGACAGCGGAGGACCTTGTGATCCTTTACCACACGCAACATTTGCAACTAAAAATGAAGTTGGCAAACTATCAATAATGGGCGATATGATTTGGGTTAAAAATGTACCACGCGGACTAGCAGGTGATCTTACTGAATCTGGGTTCGGATTCACTTTATTCACATCCGGTGGCGACTTGTGTATTAATCCAGTTCCTTAATACACACATTATTTTTTTTATTCCTAAAAGCTAAACCCCTACCATATGATCAACGGTTTAGTCATAACGTGATTTTTTCAAAAACCGTGATTTTTTGGGGGGGTTTAACACTTGTTCGTACATATGAAAGACAACCATAAAACCACCTAGCTAGCTCAGCTAAACATGTATGATCTTTTTTTGTTACGAAGAAAAGCTAAACCCCTGATTTTTCATCAGGAACAACAGAATTTGACCAAAATTCAAAATGTATTTCAACCCATTCTTTTTCAGATAATACTCCTCCATCACAATCTGCACACATAATACTACAGTATTTTCCCCCAATTGTGATGTTTCTAACACCACAAAGCTTGTTTTGACAGCGAACATATCGCCTAGTTGGAATATCCTCTCCGGTAATTTCATCAATGCCTATCTTTGGAGTCTGCCTAGAATCCATATTCCCAATGCCCAAATT
>DRGT01000096.1 GCA_011055585.1 Candidatus Nitrosopumilus sp.
GAGGCGTATTTTGGTAACAAAAACTCGTCAGTTGCTGTCTGCACTTTGTCAAGTATAGATTTACTCAAAAAATTATCTGAACCAAAATTCCTACAAAATGTTGCCATGATAGGGCGACTTCTTTCAGAAAATAAAGGAATAGAATCATTAGTCCATTATGTAAATAAAAACCCAAATATCAAAACAATAATTCTTTGTGGAAAAGAAGTGTGGGGGCATAAAGCTGGTCATTCATTACTTCAATTGCACAAAAATGGAGTTGACAATAATGGTAGAATAATTGATTCAACTAGTCCAGATCCTGTTATCACCCTAACAGAGTCTAAAGTAAAAAAATTCCAATCTCAAGTTAGAATTATTGATATGATTGGTGAAACAAATCAAGACAAAATTATTCAATCAATTAAAACAGTCTAGTATCCACTTTTCTGCCTTTCTCGGTTTATCTCGTTTTTTCTTTTGTACTCATCTAGAATGTCTTCTGTTGTTAAACCAAGTTCAAGTGATGCCTGAACAACAAAATGCCAAATATCAATTAATTCTTCTTTGGCTTCGTCTTTGTCAAAAGAAACAGGCTTTTTCCACCATTTCCAATTTGTTGTTCTTTGCAATTCAACTGCTTCATGAATTATTGCAGTACATAGTGCAGCAACTTTTCCTTCAGTATCTTTTGGATATCTGTCAAGATTCATCATATCAGCAAGACCTTTTTGTAAAGCAAAAATTGAATCTAAACGATCTTTTTCAGAAATCTCTTGTGTCAAGTTTCTAATTTCTTCGCCGGATTATCAAACTTAAGTCTTTAGAAACGGATCATTCTTTCATACTGTTTAACTCGTTTTTGAATATCTTGATTTTTGAGTTGAAGTAATCCATCTAAACCATATTTTTCAACAGCAAATGAACCAATTACGTTTCCATAAACAACAGCCTTTTTGATAACTGAAAAACTTGTAGAGTTTTTGCTTGCCAAATATCCTATCATAGCTCCAGCAAAAGAGTCACCTGCGCCTGTAGGATCCACCACATCTTCCAAAGAAAACCCCGCAGATGGAAATATCAAATCATCAAAAAACATGAGAGAACCATGCTCTGCTTTTTTTATTATAACATATTTTGCTCCCCAACTCATCATTTTTTTTGCACATTTTATCAAATTATATTCTTTTGTTAGCAATTTTGCTTCTTCGTCATTAATGACAACTGCATCAACCGATTTTATCATTTTAATTACTGAATTTCTTTTTGTAGCAATCCAAAATTCTATGGTATCACACATTGAAAATTTTACTTTATCAAACTCTTTTATCAATGCAACATTTTGATCTGGATCATTATTTGCTAAATAAACAAATTGTGACTTTTTATATTCTTCTGGTACAATCGGACTAAAATCTCCTAAAACATTTAGTTCAGTTTTCAAAGTTTTTCTGGTACTAAGAGTTTTATCATAACTTCCATCATAATGAAATGTCTTTCCATTCTTAATAGATAAACCACGTAAATCAAGATGCTTTGCTAACAAATTATGATATTTTTTTGGAAAATCACTACCAACAACTGCAATCAACCCAGTTTTTACAAAAAAACTAGCTGAAATACCTGCAAATGTTGCAGCTCCACCTAAAACATTTTTCAAAGTTTTTGACGGTGTTCTAATAGTATCAAGTGCAGTTGAACCAAAAACTGTTAGCACAGTTTTGTTAAATTAATTGTGATGTATAAATTCCCTTGCTTGGTTTTCAGTTGGATAGTATACGAAGGGGACATCAATTGATGTAAACAAAATATCATATGTCGTCACGCCACTAATCTTTACTACAGGAGCATCGTTTTCTGATTGATTTTTAGTATCTGTTTGAAATGTACCATCTACTAATGATTTACCTAATGCAGGAAGAACAAAGGCTTCCAAAGTTCCATCACCAATTCTGTTATCATCCGCATAAATTACAAATTCAGTTTCTCCAGCAGTCAAAATAAGCAATGACGGATTGTTAAATTCTAGCTTAAGATTTTGTGTAGTGCCCCTTTCGTCTTCTGATAAAATCGTACTATCTACAATTATCACTCCTATTTGAGTTGCTGAGGCATATTGAGAATATCCAAACAGACCTGCTACAATTATCATAATGATAACAACTTTCTTTGATGATTTCATGCCCATTAATTCCCAAAATTACTTTTTAACACGAAGAGAAAAAAAACCAAATTATGTGTGTAAAAGTTTTGATCTGTTCTTAAAGCTCCTTAGAGCTAACAGGATAAATCAAAATCGACTGATTTTACTCTTGAATGGCAAAGATAAAGCTACGATTTGGGAAAAATGAGATTGAAATTGAATCAAGAGACTTCTATATTGATAATGAAACTCTTGGTCAAGTAATAGATAATCTCACCAGATACATTCAAGAAAACAAAGTTCGAATCGAGATTAATGAACAGCCAGTAGAGAGTTTTACCAAAAACACTGATGTTTATGGATCTACAGAAAATGCTTTAGACTCTTTAGAAGAAGCTGAAGTTCATGAGCCTGAATTTTCTAATCCAGTATCAATTCCAGCTTCAGAAATAAAAAATAAACTTGAAATTTTAGAAAAAAATTCATTCTTTAATTCACTAAGAACTGTAACAGAAACTGTTGAGCAATTACGAGAATATGGTTGGTCAACAAGACCACTTGATGTTTCAAAGGTATTAACAAAGATGGCCTTTAACAATGAAATTTCAAAGGCTTACAAGGAAAGAAAAACCTTCTATTCTACAAAACCTGAGATCCTAATTAATTAGTTTTATAATTGCATAATTTACAAGAATCAAAAGTTTCACCTTCTAAATGATCAAAGTGAGTATCACATTCTTTACAGGCATGATGCATATCAAAATATCCATCTTCTTCAGTTTTACCTATTCACTTTGACTCTAATTTTGTACTGCTACATTTGATACAGTGACAACCACACTGAATTTCCACAGTAATTTTTTGTTAATAATGTATGTATAGTTGTAATGATATTGTATAGTATTGGTCAAAGAAAGAGAAATCCCACTTGAAATTGATGATCATTTCAAATTATTTGGAAAAGAACCTTGGGAAGTAGATTATGGCGAGAAATGCCCTTTATGTAATGTAAGAATCGATGAATATGGATTTTGTTCC
>DRGT01000097.1 GCA_011055585.1 Candidatus Nitrosopumilus sp.
ATGCTTTAAGATTTGTTAAAGATGGATATATTCTAGGTTTAGGTAGTGGGAGAGCTTCTACTGCATTTGTCAAATCACTAGCAGTGCTATTACGTGAAAAAAATCTCAAAATTCTAGGTGTACCAACATCATTACAAATTAAAATAATTGCCGAAGAAGGAGGGATTAATCTTATTGAAGCAGATCAAGTACAGAAAATTGATGTAGTTTTTGATGGTGCTGACCAAATTGATCAGCATAGATATTTAATCAAAGGTGGAGGTGGTGCTTTACTTCGAGAAAATATTCTAATCAATGCTGCAAAAAAAGTAGTAATTATGGCAGATAAATCAAAATTTGTAAAGAATTTCAACAGAACAGTTCCAGTCGAAGTTCATCCTCTTGCAAGAAATATTGTTGTAAAATCAATTCACAAGTTAGGTGGTAAACCAAAAATTCGTACAATTGAACGTGGGTATCCATTCATAACAGAAAATGGAAATGTAATTTTAGATTGTAATTTTGGAGTTATAAAAAATCCAAAAACTCTGGCACAAAAAGTAAAATTAATTCCTGGTATTATTGAAGTAGGCATTTTTACAAGAAAACCTGATGTAATTTACAAAGCAAAAACTAATGGAAAGTTTGAGATATTAACTTGATTGAGGATACCTTACAACCATCTTTCCATATCCAGATTTACCGATTACTTCAAAATTTTCTGCAACAGTTGTGCCACGTACAATTGTCTTTACAGGCCAACCCTTTAGATTCCATCCATCATACACAATATAATCAGAAAAACCACCAAACAATTCACTTGTAACTTTCTTTTCTTTTTTCAAATCAATCATCGTAATATCAGCATCAGAACCTAATTCTATAGAACCTTTTTTAGGAAACATTCCAAAAATTTTTGCTGCGTTAGTACTTGTTAAATGTATTAGTTTGTCAAGAGTAATTCTATTTTTATTTACGCCTTCGCTTAACAGTATAGGTAAAAGTGTTCCAATTCCAGGAAAACCTGCAAGGGCGTCCCAAACATTATTTCCTCCAAGTTTTAGTTTTAGTTGATTTGCAACGTGATCTGTTCCAATGGTATTGATGGAACCGTCATGAACCGCCTTCCAAACATTTTCTACATCATTAGATGTTCTAATTGGTGGCATTACTTTTGCCAAGTATCCATCCTGTTTGTCGTAAGATAGAGTCAGATAATGCGGACAAGTTTCAACAAAAATCTTTGTACCATTTTTTCTCTCTTCTTGAATCTGATTTAGTGCGTCGGTTGAGCCAATATGAACAAAGTATAAAGTACAATCACATTCTCTTGCAAATTTAGAAATGGTTTTTATTGATTTGACCTCAGATTGAGTAGATCTACTTTCAGACCATGCGGCAAGACCATCTTTGTTTTTTTCTTTAGCAGTTTTTATTCCGCAAGCACAACTTTCATAATCTTCAGCATGAACTAAAACAGGACATCCAAGTGATGCTGCATTCTTAACTACATTCTGAATAATATCAGAAGTGACATTAACTTTTGCCTCTCGTAAAACATTCGTTCCTGGTTCCATATCCATGTAAACATGGCCAACATCACCTCCAAGATTCATGTAGAGTTTGAATGATGTAATCCATTTATCAATACAAAATTTCATCTCATCTATCTGCACACTATTAAATATCGAAGCATGTACAGAATAATCTACATAATGATTTTGAGAACTTGCTATTAGTTGTGGGACTAGTGAATTTGTATAAGATGAGCCTAATCTAATCATCCTCATCATAGTAGTAATTCCACCAATAGCTGCTGCGTGAGATTCTGTTCTAGCTGCCTCTTCTATAGGAGAATAAACTCCATAATGTACGTGAGTATCAATAACGCCCGGGATTGAAACTAATCCATTTCCATTTATTTTATGATCACATGCTGGAACATCATTAGTAATATCAACAATTTTTTGATCATCAATTACAATGTTTTTGTCAACCATTCCCTGGGGAAGAAATACGTGTGAATCAACAATTACAGTATCATATGTCATCTATTTTTTTGAAATATCTTCTCTGGGTTTTATTCGTTGAGTAAATGAATAAAAACAGATTCTATTGTGGTAAGAGAAGGGCCGGTGGTTTAGTGGTATAATGCCGCGTTCGCAACGCGGATGTCGAGGGTTCAATTCCCTCCCGGTCCACCATCTAGAAACTATTATACATAAACGCAGAATATTGATTTTGATGAAGGTTTTCACTGGAAAACAAGCTGCAGAGGACTATATGTCAACTCATACACTTGCATTTTCTACTCCGGAATTGACCTTGATGAGATTTTCATTTTGGTTAGGAGATATGGTACCAGATCCATCTAACAAAGAAAATAGTATGCCAAGACTAATGAAATTCATTGAAGAAAAAGACTTTGAACCTGTTCAAATAATAGATGATGATAAATTTGAACCAACAGGAGCCATAAGAAGTTCTGGAATGTATGGTAATACTGCACCTCAAACTAGTTCTGATACGAAATTTTGTTCTGAATGTGGAGGAAAAATTGCTACAGCTGCTAAATTTTGTACTGAATGCGGTGCAACTCAGGATTAATTTTTTCTAAACTTTGTTTCCGCACTTTGTGCAAAACTTTGCGTTTGGTCTTAATTCTCCACCACAACTAGTACAATGTATTCCGCTACTTGGCGGTCTAGAAATTAAAGAAGGATCAGCTGTTGGAAGTGTACCTGGTTGGTTAAAACCTTGTTGAGCTGAAATTACTGAAGGTGGTGCACCTACAGGATTTTCACTAGTTCCAGCACGTGCGGGAGGTGGTTGCATTCCCATCGTTCCAGGAGAACCCATACCAGGCATTAATCCAGGAGAATGAGTTCCACCAGGTGCTGCACCGCCAGCCATTTTGTCAAGTGCTTTTTTTAATTCAAAAACTACTTTGATTGAAAGAAATTCAAGTGCAGAATATGCAACAGTATAATCACCTAACTTTTGAAAAAACTGAGTATCGGTAAGTTTTCCATTTTTGTATTGGTTATTAGCATCAAGAAATGATTCATAGTATCCTTGTGATTCATCAAATAAGGCATTTAATTTATCACTAAGAAGGTTTAGTGTATCTATTTCACCGAATGACATGTGTTTCTAGTTTAATTTTCCGAATATTAATTACTTTAGATTAAAAAATGAATAAACTGGAAAGTCTATAATTTTTCTAGTGCTTTTTCAATCATATTTTTGTATGATTCTTTTGAAGCTGCGCCTACTTGTTGGGCAACAATTTGACCTTTATTGAAAATGGCTAACGTGGGAATACTAAACACATTGTATTTTGATGCAATTTCGTTTGCCTCATCTACATTTACCTTTACAAAATCTACTTTACCGTTATATTCTTCTGCTAATTCTTCTACAACTGGACTAACCATTCTACATGGACCACACCATTCTGCCCAAAAGTCAACAAAAACTGGTGTTGCAGAGCTCATAACATCAGTTTCCCAACTCTTTGTATCAGAGATTTGTTTTATTCCCATTGCAGTCATCACTCATCTAAACATCCCTAAATATGTTACACCAAATTTAGGATCAATAGAAAAATCAAATTGTTCTCAAAAAATTTTGTGTTTTTTCAAATTTGATGAATATATACTTAAATGACCATTTTAATAATTCTAAAATATGAGTTCTGAATTAAGGACAAAAAAATTGAGAGGTTCTGGCGGCTTCATAATGGCCTCAATTGATGACGAATTACAAAGAAAAGGAAATTTAGGCGGACCAGATTTATTTTTGGCACCTGTTGGTCG
>DRGT01000098.1 GCA_011055585.1 Candidatus Nitrosopumilus sp.
ATGTAGTATTCGATGAACCAGGAGTCTACATAATGGTAAACCATGACTATGCAGCCATATACACAGGCGCAGCTACAGTAATCGTTGCAGGTGATCCATTTGGATTGAACCCAAGATTGGTTGCTGCAGGCATAATTCCAGAACCTGTTGCTTCATACGCATATGCATTAGGTAATCCAAGTGATGCTATCCCACCAATGGGAATGAATAGTATTGCACATCCTGCAAAAAATATTCATGGTGTGTTCACTGATGAAGTTGCTTCTGAATTGAAAGCAGATGGTGTAATCCCATTATGGGAAGTTATACCAACACTACCACCAGTACCCTAGATAGGTACTCATTTTTTTCTTTTTTTATCTCATAATGATTATATTCTATGAATAAAGGCAACTTTGCATGGGATTTGATGAATCCGTTTTAATTTGTGACGAAGTTGCTCCTGTTCTAAACAAAGTTTTACAAGAAAACGGTTTGAAAATCACATACGAGCCAGAAATAACTCCTGATCAAATTAAAGAAAAGATTGGACAATTCAATATTGTGATTGTTCGTGGCAGAACAAAACTAACAAAAGAATTAATCGAAAAAGCTGACAATTGTAAAATTATTGCTAGGGTTGGAGTTGGATTAGATAACATTGATCAAGATGCTGCTAAAGCAAAGAACATTCAAGTAATTAATGCAGTAGAAGCAGCAATGACTGCAGTTGCAGAACTTGTTTTAGCTTTAATGTTATCATTAGCAAGACAAATTCCAAGAGGTGATAGAGCAATCCGAAATGGAGAGTGGCTAAAAAAAGAACTCAAGGGAACTGAGCTCAAAGGAAAATATCTAGGAATAATTGGCTGTGGTAATATTGGAAGACGTCTTGGCAGATTAGCTAAAGGTCTTTACATGAACATAATTGGTTTTGATGTAATTCCCATTGATGAAGAATTTTCAAAAGATGTTGGACTGATGAAAGCAGACTTGAATACTCTTTTACAAAGTTCAGATTATGTTTCTATTCACGTTCCATTATTGGATTCTACATATCATATGATTAATGAGGAAAAATTATCGTTGATGAAAAACAATGCCAAAATCATAAACACTTCAAGAGGGGGAGTAATCGATGAGGATGCACTCTATAATGCATTAAAAAATGGTAAATTGGGAGGTGCAGCTTTGGATGTCTTTGAGAATGAACCTGCAACAAACAATAAACTTGCAACCCTTGATAACGTAATTTTGACTCCTCACATTGGTGCCCAGACAAAAGAAGCTCAGTCCTTAGCCGCAAATGTTATAGCAGAAAAGATAATACAGATTCTTCGAGGCGTAATTTAGGTTGATTAGGAAATTTGCTTTAGCATTATTGGCATTTGTGCTCATCAGTCCAGCATATGTGTATGCTGTACCTGGAGTTATTACAGTTGATTTGGATGGAACATTAGTTAATGTCAACTATGATGCTACTGGATTAGAAATTTTGGGTGCTCAAATTCTAGACGAAGGAGGTTTTGCATCTTTAATTTTAGAAGTTGACGTAACCGATTCTCAAGGTATTTTAGAAATAACAATTGATAGAGATTTTTTTGATGCAACTTTTCAAGGTGTAGATGATGTATTCATAATAATTTCTGATGGTGGTGAAACCAATTTTGAAGAAATAGCAACCACTACACAAAGCAGAACACTACGAATTGAATTGCCAGCTGGAACAGACGAAGTTGAAATTATTGGTACTGAATTTGTAATGCCAGAAACCACTGTACCAGAACCAGAACCACCAGAACCAGAACCAGAACCACCAGCACCAGAAGAACCAGAACCACCAGCACCAGAAGAACCAGAAACTCCATCAGAGCCTAAAACACAATGTGGTCCAGGAACAGTTCTCAAGGATGGAGTTTGTGTGTTAGAAGAAAAATGTGGTTCAGGAACAATCCTTCAAGATGGGGTGTGTGTAGTATCTCCTAGCGCAAAAAAAACTGATGTTTCAATATACAGGGACTTTATCACTGGTGGTGGAATTGCATTGGGAATTGCATTTATTATGATAATATTTTTCGCAATAATTGCACGAGCTAGTAGATAAAAAACTTCCTAGATAATCAAAATTAAGTTCTTACAGATATTAAGGGGAATTTGATACTAGCGAATATGCCTTCTAGACAAGAACAGGTATGGATAAAATTATGGAAAGAAAATGCTCCAGAGATTCGAGATAGAGTTGTACGATGGAGAAAACAAGAAGCTGTAACTAGAATTGAAAAACCCAGTAGAATTCAAAGAGCTAGAAGGTTAGGATACAAAGCAAAACAAGGAATTGTAGTAATCCGAATGCGTGTTGGAACAGGAGGAATGAGAAAACAAAGGCCACGTGGTGGAAGACGACCAAAGCATCTTGGTGTTACCCGAATCAAAGCAGATGTTAGTATGAAAGAGGTTGCTGAAAATAGAGTTTTAGAAAGATATCCAAACATGAAACTTTTGGGTTCATATTTTATTTACAAAGATGGAATGCATTATTGGTTTGAAGTTATTTTGGCTGATCCATCTCATCCAAGAATAGCTAAAGACAAAGAACTTCGTAAAAGAGTTCTACCAAAAGTTTCAAAAAATTGAAACCATTCTTAATTGTAATAATTTTCACTTCTCTACTATTTGCACAGTCCGCATTTGGTCAATATTTTGATACGCCTGGTTTAGTTAATCGATTACCAGTAGAAACTGGCGGATATATTTTTGAGGTTATAATAGTTGCAAGTTTTGACATACCTGATTATCAATTTAGCAGTGAAGAAAAAAGACTGTCACTTATTATTTCAACTAGTGTTTCAAACAATTTAGCTGAAATTCAAATCCCAAAAAATTTGATAAATGGAAACTTTACATTCTATCTCAATGGTCAAGAAATCTCTGCAGATGTAAAAACTAATGAAAAAATTTCTTTTATTACAATGGAATTTCCAGGAAAAGGTTTGCATAAACTTGACATCATTGGAACTACTTACTTGCCAGAATTTTCAGAAATTGCACAATTGGTACTTGCAACGTCTTTGATTGGTATTTTATTTCTAAATAAATTTAGGAAAAAAATTATTCATTAACCAAAGATTGAATCGTTGGTTCTAGATTTCCCATTTGTCCAAATGAAACATCTCGAAGTATTCCCTTTCTATCAATAATAATGGATGAAGGCGTGCCTTGCAGTGAATACATTTCAAAGGTTTCTGCCTCAAACTCTTTTGATTTCATGTTATCTTTAACCCGTTGAACAATTTGTTTTTTGTAATCATCTGGCTGTGAATCAAAATCTGGAAGCTGATTATAGATAAAATCCATTATTCGCTCTTCAGTAATGTCTTCAGATGTTTTCAGCGAATCCATTGCAATTGGAAAAGGAATCTTGTATGAAAGCTTACTATCATCAAGCTTTCCATTTTGTCCAAGTCCTTGCTTTGCATCTCCTATCACTTCTCCAGTTTCCACTAACATCTTTAGATTATCAAGTGTATTTTTATCAAAATCTTCAAAAGCAGTAGCTACTCCAAAAACTTGAACTCCGTCATCTTTGAATTTATTGTAAATGTTGATAGCTTCGGGAATTCCATAAAGAAAACATCCAGGACAATTTACTTGAAAGACTTCAACTAATATGATGTGGTCTTTTTCCTGATCAACGTTTGTTGGTAATCCTTGCACCCATTCTGAAAGCTTCAGATTTGGTGCTTTTTCTCCTATTTTTGCTCTCATAGAGTTAATCGCAAAATTTGGTATTAAAAAGATAATGAAATTTTGAATTAGAATAATATATGAGCTAACAAAATTCCCACATAAATTGAGCGTTGTAACAGAAGTTAGGATGAAACTTTTCTCAGAAATGGAAAAAAGATACGAGAAAAAGGACACTGATTATTTTGTAGAATTATTGGATCATGAAGACTATGTGGTAAGAACTAGAGCAACATGTATTCTAGTTGATTTTGGTGGAGAAGATAAAGTTCCATACATTGCTAAAGCTTTGAAAAATGATCCAAATGAACTAGTAAGACACGAAGCAGCATTTTCTCTTGGACAAATGGGTCACCAAATTGGAATAAAACCATTAGAAGATGCTACAAAAAATGATCCTAGTATGTTTGTAAGACATGAAGCTGCTATTGCATTAGGTGTAATTGGCTCAACAGATGCTGTACACACTTTGCAAGAGGCATTAGATGATATTGACAAACCAGTTGTTGAATCAGCCGTTGTGGCTTTATCCAACATTGAATTCATGGATAAGTTGGGAAAAAACGAAAAGTTTGCAAAACTAACTGGCGGCTAAATAGGAATTACTTTAGTTCCCTGTTCTGATGATTCAAATTTGTAAATTTTTTCAACAGCTGAATCTTCAAAAATTTCAGAATCATGAGTAATTATGATAAATTGCAAAGGCATTCTTGAGTTACGATGAGAAATATCAGATAACTGTGCTAATACGTTGACAAGCGATTTTCTCCTCTCCTCATCAAGGTGAGCAGTGGGCTCATCTAAAATCATGAAATTGAGATTTGATGCACCAAGTAGATGTGCCATGCCAAGTCTTAATGAAAGAGCAACAACAACTTGTTCACCCCCACTTAAAGAATCAATATCTAGAACAGAATTTCTTGAATAACATGATATGGAAATGTCTCTAGTTTTTTCTGATAGGAAAATTCTCTGAATCTTTGTGTTCATCATAATCAAGTATTCAGAGGCTTTTTCTGAAATTGTTTTCAATGCCCAGGAGCGAAGACTTGTTGCAACCGAACCATCCCTGTTGAATATATTTTGATGAATTTCATCTAGCTCAGAAACATATTGTTTTACAAATTTTAGCTCATTCAAAGTATTATTTTTCTTACTGACTTGATCTTGACTATTTTTTATTTTCTCAATAATTGCACCAAATTGCTGATCGATTTCACTTAATTTTCTTCGTTTCACTTCATAGGAATTTTTTAAATTTGAAAATTCTTCTGGATTAAACCCACTTGTTTCTTTTTCTAATAATGATATTTTATCACACAACACTTTCGCGTGAGAGTCAATTGATGACATTTCCATCAATTTTCCAGTATTCAAGGTAATTGGAATTTTCTGCATACTGTTTTTTTGCTTCAAAATTTTCTGCTTTATTCCATCAAGTTCTTTTGAATTTTTAATTGAATGAGCCTGAAGTGTTGATTCAGCTATTATGGCCTGCTCAAATTTTCGTGAAATACTATTTTTTTGATCCTGAGCAAGCTCTTCTTCTTTTTCAAGATTTTTTATTTCTTTACTAAGTATAGACATTTCTTGTATTAGGTGTTCGACTTGAAATAATGGATTAAGATGATCTACTTTGGAATCACAAACTGGACATTTGTCATTTTTTAATTTTAATTTACTTGCAAGTGCTTGTTGCTCTTTTAGCCTTTCAATGTGTAATGAGTTCTGTTGAATTTTTTTTGCAATTGACTCCATCTTCATTCCTAATTCTTCTAGCTGTCTTTCTGTTCCTTTTTTTGCTTCAACATGATCAAAACAGCCTTCACAATCTCTAATTTTCCGTTCATTTTCAGCAACTTCGTTCTTAATTGATAAAATTGCCTCTCTTGCATATTTTATCAAATCATCTTTTCTTTCTTCTAACTCTCTCAATTTGGATTCTTTCGGAGATTCCTTTTCAAGTTTATCTTGCAATAATGTTAACTCTTTTTCAAATTCTTTCTTTTTTGTTTCAAGTTCATTTTTTAGTGGCTCATCTTTTTCAATTTCACTCTTTAAACTCTTTAATTCATTTTTTAAGATTTCAATATGAGTATCATCGTAACCTAATTTCTTTTGAATTCCTTCACGAAAGTTTCGTTGAATAATTTTCATTAATTCTGACGCCGTATCTAGCTTGTCAATTCCTATAATTGCATTAAGTAGTTCTTTGAATTCTTTGGGTTTTGCTTTGATAATGGCATTTAATTCACCTTGTTGAACAATAGATGCAATCTTTAGTTTTTCAAAATCTAAACCAATTTTTGATTCAATTTCTTTTGTCATTGATTCACCAAATTGTTTTCTTTCACCCGCAGCTAAGGGAATTGATTTTTCTCCTTGCTTTTCTACGAATTGTGCTGATAATGTTCCCTTTGAATCAATTTTTCTTACCGCTTCGTAGGATTTTTCATTGATGGTGAAATCTACCTTTGAATATCCCTGATTTGTTCCTCGACGAATTAGACCCTTGTTTGATTTTCTGGTATGTTGTCCAAAAAGAGCAAAGGTTATCGCATCGATAATGCTTGATTTGCCAGATCCGTTTGGTCCTACAAAAACAGTTACTCCTTCTTCAAAATCTAATTTTGTTGAAGAGTGGGCAAGAAAATTTACTAACTCTACTGATGTAATCATTTCAGTTTCTCCTTTTTGAATTGTTCAAAATTTTCTATAATCAATTGATTTGCTTGATCAACTTGATTTGTAGAAAGTAATGGTAGTAGTTCTTTAACTGCAAAATTTGCTAATTTTTCTGATTTTAATGAATTGACTGCAAGCTTGAATAATTCCTCATCAATTTTGGCTGGTTTATCCATTAAAACCGAAGAATCATCCGAGTTATTTTGTAGAATCTTCCGAGAACAGTATAGAGTATGTGGA
>DRGT01000099.1 GCA_011055585.1 Candidatus Nitrosopumilus sp.
AAAGTATACCAAAAGAAGCAAATGTTACAAAAATAGAATACGAAGGACCACGAATTGCACTTTACACTAATACTCCAAGATATCTAATGGAGAACAATGAAATTATTTCAAATCTTGTAAATGTAATTAAAAAAAGAATTGTAGTAAGAACGGATGAATCCATTAGAAAATCAGAAGAAGAAGCAAGACAAATTCTCACACAACTAATTCCCAAAGAGGCTGATCTTCAAAGTACATTTTTTGATACAGCTACAGGTGAAGTCTCTCTGGAAGCAAAAAGACCATGGCTTCTCCATAGAAATGCGCAAGAATTCAATCATCCTGAAGTAACCGAAAAAATTGGCTGGAAATTAAGGATTAGAAAAGCAACAACAAATCCTTCTAGTACTATTCAGACAATAAATTACAATCTAAAAATCTCATCAGCCGACAGAAGTAAACAACTGAAACAGATTGGCGATGAAATCTTTAGGCCAAGATTAACCCAAAAATCTGAAGTTTCATTATTTACTCTTGGAGGATTTGGTCAAGTAGGCCGTTCCTGCATGCTTTTGACCACTTCAGAAAGCAAAATTTTGATTGATTGTGGAATTAATCCTGGAGCACGAACTCCTTCAGAATCTTTTCCTAGATTAGATTGGATAAACATTACACTTGATAATCTTGATGCAGTGGTAATTGGTCATGCACATCTTGATCACACCGGATTTTTGCCAGTTTTGTGCAAATATGGTTACAAAGGTCCTATCTATTGTACAGAACCAACACTTCCAATGATGAATCTGATTCAGCTTGACGCAATCAAAGTTGCATCTGCACAAGGTAGAACTCCAATGTATTCAGACAGAGACGTTAAACAAATTATGAAACAAGCAATCACCCTTCCTTATGGAACAGTAACTGATATTTCTCCTGACATTAAACTTGTTTTGGCAAATGCGGGCCACATTCTTGGTTCTGCCCTTTGTCATTTTCACATAGGAAACGGTGATCATAATTTTGTATACTCTGGTGACATAAAGTTTGCAAAAAGTATTCTATTTGAGTCAGCAAGTTGGAATTTCCCAAGAGTTGAAACTCTCCTAATTGAGAGTACTTATGGTGCAAAAGAAGACATTCAGCCTTCAAGGCAGGAAGTAGAATCTGCCTTCATCAATGCCATAAACAATACTTTGACTGACGGAGGTAAGATCTTAATTCCTATTCCTGCCGTGGGTCGTGCACAAGAAATCATGATGGTTATAGATCATTATATGAAATCGGGTGAAATGGTTGAAGCGTCAGTATTTACAGAGGGTATGATTTCTGAAGCATCTTCAATACACGAAGCTTATCCTGAATATCTTGCAAGAGAACTACGACAGAAAATTTTAGAAACTGATGATAACCCATTTGATTCTGAATACTTTACAAACATTGAACATCCTGATGCAAGAGAAGAACCTCTTCGTGACGGATCACCTTGCATAATTTTGGCTACATCTGGAATGTTAGAGGGTGGTCCTGTTCTAGAATATCTCAAAAACATTGCTCCTGATAAAAAGAACAAGATCTTGTTTGTATCATACCAAGTAAATGGTACACTTGGAAGACGAGTACTTGATGGCTCAAAACAAGTATCGTTGATGGGTAAAGAGGGAAAAGTACAAGTTGTAAACATTAACTGTGGCATTGAAAAGCTTGATGGATTTAGTGGTCACAGTGATTATAACCAATTAATTTCATTTGTACACAAACTTAGACCAAAACTTCGTCGAGTTCTTGTTAATCACGGAGAGAGAAGAAAATCAGAAAATCTCTCAATGTCAATTAGAAGAATGTTTAGAGTAGCTTCTCATTATCCACAAATACAAGAAGCAATAAAACTATTTTAGATCGTATTCTGGCTTCCAGATTTTTACGTTAGAGGGTGCGACAATAATTCTTTCTTCACCTAATCTTGCAATATCTGCGCCAGAAGTTTTTGCAATTGAATAAAGCTCTTCAACTACTTTTCTTAGTTGGTCTACATCTTTTTGTGCAAGTGGAGTAACTCTAAGAATTAGAATCATGTTCTTTTTGATATCTTCTTTTATCGAATGAAGATCACTTGGGTCTCTGATAGTTATTGCCTTCAGATAGATACTACTTTCTTGTTTTTGCATCCTGTTGAGAAAAGCGATCTACTTATTCAAAAACTCTTCTTTGTTAGATGAAATAACGAACCGAATTTTCAGGCTAAATTCTGAATTTTAGGTATGATGATTCTTGAGCACATTCTGCTTGAATCTCTTGTTTTTCATTGTTTTTTTGTGATAGAACTATTTGTTTGGAATCATTTGGAGCATCAGAATAACGCAATGTTACTGACGATGCGAACCCTTTATAATTATCAGCCGTGCTTCCTCGCAACATCGAAGTTGGACCAACATGATCTTTAGCTTCTAGAATAATGTCATCAGGTAATGCAAGTAGTGTAATGTTTGAATTTTCTTCTTTGCTTCTTCCAACAATTAGCTTTGTATGTTCATCTAATCTGAAATGTCTTCCAACCTTGAGTAAATCAATATCATTGAACGTTGGAGTTTCAGTGTGATTAAAAAGATCAGAACATCTTTTACCAAATGCTTTGTCAGTTAATAAACATCCGCCACCTGCATTTGGAGGATCAACAATACCAAACTCTTTTGCCATCTGTAATTGTATTTTTCTTGAACGACCTCTAATCATTCCAAGATCTTCTCTTTTTATTAAACCATTTTTTTCCGGATCTGTCTTTGGTAGCAAAGCTGCTGAAAGTGGTCTTACAATTTTTCCTTCAAGATTAGATTCTTTTTCAATTGTTTTTAGTGCAGGTCTATGTTGACTCATTGGTCTTTGTCCTACAACTTCACCAGAAATTATAAACTCTGCACCAATTTCTTCCATATGTTTTTTTGCTGCTTCAAACATCATTGCTCTGCAATCAATACATGGATTAAAACCAGCACCACGTCCATGCTTCGGATTCTTTAACATCTCAATGTATTCTTCACCCAGAAATACTGTCTTTAGTGGAACGTTTAGTGCCTCTGCTCTGTTTACAATATCAAAACCACAACCTTTACCACAATCAAAATCACAAAATGGTGTTCTAAGTGCTAGTGCATGTACTTCAAATCCCTGCTTTTGCATCATTTTCACAGCTAGCTGGCTATCTAACCCTCCTGATAGTAATGCTACCACTTTTTTCTTTGATGATTTTGTTTGTTCAGTCATTAATTCTCAAAGTTAATACTCTACTATACAAACTTTGCAGCAGAAATAAATTAAGAAAATGAAAATTTTGTGTATGAAACAACGTCGATCAAAACTATTGAAATTTGCAAAAAAAATCAATTGTGATACTTTGGTAACTTTTGAACCTGAAAATCTATTCTATATAACCGGTTTTTGGGGCGAAGCCATAGGAATTCTAGAAAAAAATGGTAAAACAACAATTATTGCACCTGAATTAGAGGTTGGAAGAGCAAAAGAAGAATCAAAAAACTGTGATGTAATAACATCCGAAAGAGGAACTGGATTAATTTCTTCTCTTACAAAAAAAATTAAAGGAAAAAAAGTTTGCACTGATTGCCAGAATTATCCTATAATGCTGTCTTTAAAAAAATCAGTTCGTGGAATAAAACACTCTACAGAACCATTTTACAATGCAAGAATTGTTAAAGATTCAAGCGAAATAGTTATTCTAAAAAAAGCTTCAAAAATTATTGATGAGATGTTTGAAATTTGTTCAAATAAAATAAAAAAAGGTCAAAAAGAATCAGAACTCCAAGCAATTTTAATGTCCTATGCTATTAGTAAAGAAATGTTTGATACAGGATATAAATCAACTTTGAATCCATTAATTATTGCTGGAGGACCAAATGGTGCGTTACCACATTCACAAGTAACAAATAGAAAATTTTCAAACGGCGATCTTATTGTAGTTGATTTAACACTCCGATACAATGGATATGTATCTGATGGAACTAGAACATTTGGTTTAGGAAATATTTCTGAAAAGGCAAAAGAAGTATATGAAATTGTAAAAGAATCACAAAAACTAGGTCTCAGAGCTGTAAAACCTAATACTTCTTGTAAATTGATAGATAAGATATGTAGAGATTACATTAAGAAACAAAACTTTGGAAAATACTTTACTCATTCAACTGGTCATGGTATTGGACTTGAAGTACATGAACAACCAAATATCTCATATCGTAGTACAACAAAACTTGAAAAAGACATGGCAATAACAGTTGAGCCTGGAATCTACATTCCAAAAAAATTTGGTGTAAGAATTGAAGATTCCTTAATTGTAAAAGACAAACCAATCCTTTTACATAAATTTACAAAAGATCTAGTTATAGTATAACAACTCAACAGTTTCTAATTACTTTCCACTTCTTCTAGAATTTTTTCTACTTCTATCCTGTGTTCTCTACAGTATAATCCTGAATCTTTACAACCTGGACAGTTCAAATACTTGATGAAATTAATCAAATCTAAGCAGATTCTAAAATCATTCATTATAGATCTTTCTACTGAATTACATCTAGCATAACTCGAAAAAACGTGGCCATTTTTCTTAAATTTCAAACCTAAATAACATGAAATTTCATTCCAAAATTAGAAGGATGGATAGCTGTGATACTAGGACTAGAGCATACAAAAATGGAAAAACATTTGATCAGTGCAAAGAACTTGCAGAAAAAATGAACTCTTTATTGCAACAACAGATAAACGATAAAGGTAAAGTTCTGTGGAGTGATCTTTTAGCAAAAGTAGATCATGATGAACTTGTTTACAAACTCACTTTGAAATATCTACGACGTGATGGATTTGATATAGGAAACTCAAAAAATCCTGAAATTAAAAAATTTTAAACACGAATAATTCCGTTATTGATCAACCATTCAATACCAATTAAAAATTCATCATCAGTGATTTTATTGTCAACCCAATATCCAGCACTTGTTTTTATCCAACTTGGAATAGTTATCGTAGATTCATCTTCTGAAGACTCTACATATGGTACATGAATGACACCATTTTGAATTAACCATTGAAACCCATTTACTAAATCAACATCCGAAGTAAATCCGTCTACCCAATATCCAGTAGTAGTTTTTATCCATGAGGGGATAATCGCAGGTGTAGGATCATTAATTCCTGTTTTAGCTTCTTCCTTACTCTCTTGAATTTCTAATTCAATATAGTGTAAACTTCGCTCAAGAAGTTTTTGCATTCTATCCTCTCCTTCATAACTCCATAACGAATCTTCATACAAGCTTCCACAAACTCTTGATTCAATTGAATAATGATGATTTTTTATGAACCACTGAATACCTAATTCTTCATACAGAGGATAAAATTGATGACAAAATTCTATATCATTCATTGAAAATTCAAATTCAGCTGCAAAAACATTGGTTACATTTGGAAATAATAAAATTAATCCAAAAACAAATATTATTTTTATTAAAGTCATCAAATATTTTTCTAAAGAATCCTTACTTGATAAATTCTTCTACTAATTCATTAACAACTATTAGAAAAAATTACTAAAATTATGAAATTTTTAGTGTAAACCTCACTAGAATATTTCCATACCTCTCATATGATTAAATCACAAAATTTCTCAAATTTCTGTGTAATATGGAATTATTACATTAACCAAAATTCGTGACTATTTTTGTAATAACGCATTATTACAATTGATCCCTTTTTAATACAAATTTTCATGTTTGGTTTTTAGACATGGTTAGTCTGGGAGTAAAAAGTTGACACAAGAACTGCATGATCATCTCATAGAAAAAAACACCTCTATTATTAGCATCGGTGAATTAAGTTCTCAAATTTCAAATCTATTAGACTTAGAAGAATTAGATGCACAACTTTATCTTAACTTGTTAAGGATGGGTCCTGTTACTGCAAGTACATTAGCAAAAGAACTTAACATTGATAGAACAAAAGCTTACAGAACTATTGATAAGTTGTTACATCTCAAAATTGTTTCAACAACTTTTTCAAAACCAAAACTTTGTATTGCAAACAAACCAGAAGATGTTTTAAAAAATATTCTTGATATAAAACAATCTCAAGTAGAAAAAATTAGAAACGTAAAAGATTATCTGATTACAGCTATTAAAGAATCAATTCCAACAAATTGTAAAAGTAGTTTACCAAGCTTCCATATTACACAAGGAACTGATCATATCTATTCTGAAGTTGAAAGATTATTAGAAAATGCTACAAGTACTGTCTACATTGCCACTACAATAAAAGACCTAGCAAAAATGTATCACACAGATATTCCAGAAAAAATTAAAATCTGTGAAAGAAATGGAGGAAAAGTTTGTTTACTTACACACTTATCAGACAAAAATCATTTACCATTTGTTAAAAGATTTAGTGCAACTGAAACACGACTAGGTGATCTTAGTTCAAAGGGAAGAATGATTGTTGAACAAGGAAAACAAATGATAATGTCTGATGCTATGTGGGAAGATTCTGATGCACAAAATGTTCAATATGATTATGCTATTTGCACAGACTCAAATGAAATAGTTAATAACATTTTCATGCTGTGTTCTTTCCTATGGAAGAATGGTAAATCTTTAAAATAAAAAAATTTTAATTTAAAAATTAATAAAATCTAAAAATAATTTTTTACATACAAACTTACCACTACAAAATTATTTTTAAATAAAAATCACAGAAAATATCTTTGTCATATAACCATATGACAATTGAACATCATTAAATAACATACATTGTAAAACGTTGCATTGAAAATACAAACAATCTGTCAAGGGGTAAAATCAGGAATTAGTTTGAAAGGCTTTAGATTGGATGTACTAGACATCGGTTTCATTGTTCTTCTAGGGATGATGACCTATCAAGGACAGACCATACAGGCTATATGCTCTACTGGTTTCTGTGGATTTTAGTTAAAATCTCCAACTATAATTCCACTTTTTCTTTATTTTTCATTTTACACCAACAATTTGGACTACAATCTGAAGAATTTTGAGGATTAATTATCTCTGACATTTCAAAACCAGTACTATGGGAACTTATTTAATGAATTTTCCAAATTATAACTCAATCTTAAGCAGATTTCTAACTGCTTGTAATATCTTTGACGATAAGAATGACAAAAATCCGTATTTTCTAATTTTAACAGTCTCTACTAATTACCAATCAAAATAAAATTCCATTTGGTAGGAATACGTTAAGAATTACATTTCTGATCATGTTTGCTAAATCTGTAAGAACTTTAATCTGTTCCATGATGATAGCATCTTTTTTACGAACCTGCTCTTGCAATTCTGCTACTTTGACTTCTAGCTCTACCATTTTATCGAGGCGTGTATCCTGGGCAATAATACTTGATTCTGATGGAAGTTCAATCGATGTGGCAACAGGGGTTGGTCTTTGATTTTGTTCTTCTTTAAGCTCTATTAGCATATCAGATAAAACAACAAGTCTGTCCTTACCATCATACTTCCATATATCATCATTGTAAATCATTAAACAATCAGCTGCCTGACTGGCGTGTTTTTGTATTAGCCACCGATTTTCATCAAGTATTTTGTAACTAGGATACCACTCTTCACACTTTTGCATAACTTGAATTCTTTCTCTTTCTTTAGCAAGATCATAGTGATTGTTATTCATTTTACTGTACTTGTTGTTAATGACTGTCTCACAATTACGTTTTGCAACAGTTGTTTCTGCAACTGTTAAGTCTTCATTTGCATCAACTTCAATCCAACAGGCTAGGATCTCCTCTCGTATTTTTGCATCCTCATCCGAAATATTTTGGGCATAAGCTGGGATAACCATAGAGATAAGGACTAGAAATGCGAGGGGATACCCAAGCTTTATCATTGAATAAAAATATCACTGAAAAATCATAAAGTTGATCAACAGACAATCGAACAACACAATCTTTTTATAATTTGAATAGATTTTTCGCTTAGAAATAGATAGTAATCAATAACTAGATGTGAAATCTGGCAGGATATACTTAAAACGAATGTTGTGTCTATAAAAGAGAAATTGTTGGGCACAATTCATTCTGAGAATGAACAACTTATAAAAAAAATTGTAGAGTTAGATAGCATTATTCGTTTTGGAGCAATTTGTAATAGATTTGGTGAAATTACTGCCAAGTTTCTACGTGATGGTGTTACACTTCACCTCAATGAATATGAAACATCAAAACTTCTTCGTGAAGCAGCAAACTCTTGGCATTATCGTCATCAATTGTCATTCAAACTTGGAAAAGGAAAATTTGTTTTAGCAGTATATGAAAAACTGATTCGACTAACGATTCCAATTGACCAAGAAAATTTATTGTTGCTAACCCTGGATAATTTTGATAATATTCCACAACTTGTAGAAAATGTCCACAAGTTAATTGAAAATTTAAACGATTCATAATGCCATTCAGTGCATTCTTACTGCTTAACTAATCAATTTAGAATACAGAATTATCTATGCCAAAGCATGTCGGGAAGAGGAGCCATAATATGCTTGCTTTGAGCCATATATTCCCATGACTCAACTTATCCCAAATAGATTAATTATAATGAATTTTGTTGATTTTTATGAAGTTACCACTTTCAAATTATGTTTGGTATGATGGAAAACTAATTCAGCTAAAAAATGCTAAAGTTCCCATAACGACTCACGCAATACATTATGGAACATCTATTTTTGAAGGAATCAGAGCTTATTGGAATTCTAAAAACCTCTATATCTTTAGATTAGAAGATCACATTAAACGATTAAGAAATTCCGGGAAATTCTATTCTATTTCGTTAAATTATTCTGATAAAGAAATTAAAAATGGAATCATTAATCTTTGCAAAAAAAACAAAATGAAAAAATCATGTTACATTAGACCATTTTACTTCATAGGTGAATATGGCATCAATTTACACGTAACAAAAAAAGCTCCAACACATCTTGCAGTCTTTATGTTTCCTTTTGGTAATTTATTTAACAAAAATGGAATCAATGCAGGAATATCTTCTTGGAGAAAATTTTCAGATGCTTCTACACCAACTCAAGCTAAAATGGGGGGAAACTATCTAAATTCAATTATTGCTACACAAGAAGCGAAAAGAAAACGACATGATGAAGCAATTCTTTTGGACATGTCCGATAATGTTAGTGAAGCACCAGGCGAAAACATTTTCATTGTAAAAAACAAAGAAATTATTACTCCTCCACTTTCATCATCCGCTCTAAAGGGAATTACAAGAGATTGTGTCATAAAAATCTCAAAAGATTTAGGATTCAAAGCATCAATTAAAAAAATTAAGAAACAACAACTACTTTCCGCTGATGAGATTTTTCTTAGTGGAACTGCTGCAGAAATAACACCAATTATTAAGATAAATCACAAAAAAACTGGAAATGGAAAGGTTGGTAAAATAACAAAATTGTTAATGTCATCATACACCGACATAGTAATGAATAAAAACAAAAAATATTCTAACTGGTTAACTAAGGTGTATTAATTGAAAGTTGTACAAATTGGAACAGGAGGATGGGGAAAAAACCATGCTAGAATCCTTTCTCAGCTAGGAGTTCTTTGTGCAATTTGTGACATTGATAAAGAAAAAAGCGAGGAATTTGGAAAAAAATATTCTGTAAACTCGTATGATTCAATTGATTCTTTACTTAATTCAGAAGAATTTGATGTTGCTTTTGTGTGTACTCCTACCTCAACACATTCTTCTATAGCCTCACAACTAATACAATCTCACAAACATGTTTTCGTTGAAAAACCATTAACTTATCTATCAGAAGAAGGTGAAGACCTACTCGAGCTTGCAAATAAAAACAAAATAATTCTTTCATGTGGTTATATTGAAAGATTTAATCCAGCAGTTAGAGTTGTAAAAGATTTTGTTAAATCAAAAAAATATGGTGAACTTGTAATGTTAGAATTTCATCGTGAAAATAGAATGCCATTACACATTAAAGATGTTGGAATTATCTATGATACGTCTGTTCATGACATAGATACTGCTATGTGGCTTTTTGATGAAACACCTGAGGTTATTTTTGCAAAGGCTGGCAAGATAAAACATGAGCATGAAGATTTTGCTAGCATAATGCTTGGATTCAAAGACAATAAAGTTGCAATAATTTCATCAAACTGGATTACTCCAACAAAGGTTCGTCGCTTTGACGCTGTTTGTACAGACGGAATAATCTCATCTGATTTTCTAACTCAAGAAATCATAGTTGAAACAAAGGATTCTACTGAAAAACCAAAACATGAAAAACAAGAACCACTCTTGTTAGAAATTCAAAACTTTCTTGGTGCTATTGATGGAAAAAATGAATTAATTGTAAAACCAGAACATGCAGTAAATGTCACAAAAATTGCTGAAGCTGCACTTTTATCAAGCCAAAAAGGAACACCAATCTATCTCGATCTAAAATGAAGAAAAAAATGATGGAAATACTTGTCTGTCCAATCGACAAGCATTTTCCTCTTGAAATTTTTGAATCAAATTCAAAAAAAGACTTGGTTATTGAAGGTGCCTTATACTGCTCAGAATGTTCACGATTCTATCCTATTTTAGAAGAAATTCCTATATTATTACCAGATGAATTAAGAGATAAAAAGCAAGATTTGGCATTTTTGGAAAATAATAAAAAAATTCTTCCAGAAAAGATTGTTAATAATGCCCTTCCATGGCACCTTTGAAGTGTTAGAGTTTTAACATTCTGTGAAATATTGTTTTTTTCATTTTTGATAATATCAATATCCAAACAATTACAAGAATAATTGCAATTATTGCTTTTAATCCAGACGATAAAATCATGTCAAGATCACCATAACCACTAATAGAAATTGGAGCTATAGTAAGGATAAGTATTCCTCCACCTAAAATCATCAATATCCACATTACAAAAATAAAAGTGAAAATTGGTAACGCTATCATAGTTCTTCAGCTGATAGCTGATCTCCTTTTACAAGTTTAAATCCCATATCCATTCCTCTAATCCAATAAAGATCCTTCTCTAAAGGATTGTATTGAGATAATTCGGGAAGAGTTTCTCCAAAAGCCATTTTGATGTAATAAAATGGCATATTAGATCCTGCAGTAGAAAAAAAGTTACTAGTTGTAAAAAATCGTCCTGCATTTATTTCCGTTATACATGGAATACCTTCTTTGTTTTCTTTCAAATCAACACAAAAAACTCCGGTTGCATTTTCATCCAAAGATAAAACTGCCTTTGTAGCTATTTCATTAACATCATCTCTGTGAACAGTTCGAGCAATTGATGGTGAGGAGGTTTGTCCACTTGGAGTTAGATAACCAAAAAGATACTCCACTCTTTCACGTGCTTGTGAAGTAACCAGTTTGCCATCTTTCCAAATACTTTGAAAAGCAAATTCCTTTCCAGGAAGAAATTCACTTACCATGAATTGACCATATCCAATTCCCCTCATGCTGTTCCAATAATCTATCCAAACCTTTCCATGTACTGTATTTTTTATTGGGAGACTAGCTCTTGAACCAGCTCCCTTTATTGCTCGAAGCCAAACTTTTTCATTATTTTCTAATAATTTGTCCATATGATTTGAAAGATTAATCTCGTCTTCTACAATATAAGATTCAGCAGTAGGGATTTCTTTGCTTCTAAGATGGTTTACAATCTCCATCTTATTTTGGCAAATCTCTATTGTTTGCTTTGATGGAAGAAATAGGCGAGTCTTTACCCGCTCTCTGTTTCTTGATAGGAAAAGTACTTCAGGATCAGGCTGAGGATGAACAAATTCTGCCTTTTCTTTTACAATTATTTCATTAAGCTTTTCCAAATATGTCGGCTCTAAAGCTGAAGGTAAAGTATAGCGAGCATCAGCATCGGCAAGTTCTAAATGAAATTTATTTGTATCAGTTCCAATAATAAAAAAATCCTCATCAGTAGCCCTTAATGATGCTACAAAGTTTGCTGAAGCAGCTCCTCCACAACCAGTTACAAGAATTTTTTTCATTTATTTACTACTTCCTTAATATCTGCTAGATTTTTTATAATTTTCAAATCATTATCACTTTCATTTTTGTCACTCAAAAGTATGTATTGACATCCTACTTTTTTTGCACATTCCATATCATAAATTGTATCTCCTATAACAAGAATTTGTTCTGGATTAAGTTTTATTTTTTCTAATGTTCGTTGTATTTGTTCAAATCGATCGTAGCTTTCATCTCGTGTAAGAATATTTGAAAAAAAATCCGTGATACCTAATTTATTTAAAATTTCCATTGCTGCTTTCCTACATTGCATAGTTACTAAACATAGCAAATAATTTTTTGTTTTTAAAAAACCCATGATATCGTTTATACCCTGTATAGATTCTAAATTTTGTATCGCAATCATTTCTTGATCACAGATCATTTCAAAAGCTTTACTAATCTTAGATTTATCTCCATTTGCTTTGGCAATTATTGATGGAATTAGAGGAGAGAACTGTTCACCTGTTTGAAAAATATTTTTTAATTTTTCTTGAATTATTTTATAATCTGTAGGTAAATGTACTAAAGTTCCATCTAAATCAAATAAAACTCCTTTAATCATATTTTTACTACCATTAAAAATGAGGTAATTACAGCAAGAATTCCAGAAAATATTCCAAGTTTGAAAATTACCGAACCAACTTGTTTTTCTGAGAGTGGTTGAGCACTTACAATTAATCTAACTAGACTGATTGGGGCCTTTTTATCAGGGGACGATTTTAGTTTAAAATCCTCAGTAATTTCAACTGGTTTTGTCTTTATTTCTCTATGCTCTACAATTTTTTTCATGCTTGCCAAAAACAAAAATGAGTTAACTACTGCAGGCAATAGTGCAACGGCTGCAATTATTTCTACTTGACCTACAATTGCTAATGTACCATACATCCCTCCAAGCGTTAAAGCCCCTGAATCTCCAGGAAAAATCTTACTTGGAAATTTATGATATTTGTAAAAAGCAAGAGATGCAAAACCTAATGGAAGACTAGCAATTGCAATTTCATAATTTTGAACAATAAATAATGAAATTGTTAATGCAAAACCAGCAATTGTCATAAAACCACTTGCTACTCCATTCATAACATCAATAGAATTAACTGTATTACCAGTAATGACTATCATTATAATTATAATTGCCAAATACAAAACTGGAATTTTTACTTCACCAAATATTGGAAATGCTAGATCAGAATCATATGCACCAAGAAAAATTATTGGAACAGCTGTAACCGCAAGAGCTATTGGTTTGAACCAACCTCCTAAAATTTTTTTGTCATCAATTAATCCAACAATAAAACAAAGTGAAGTAGTAATGATTATAGCTACAATTTCGTTTGTTGGAAAAAATGCATACAATGCAAATTCTGATGCCAAGATTCCAGCAATAATTGAAAGACCACCAGGTCTTACAACCATTACATTTCCTTTTTTGAAAACATCTTTTACAGTATGATTTCTTTTTTCAAGATCTTTAATCAAAAGTGGAGTTGTTAAATAAACAACAAAGAATGCAATAACTGATGTTATTACTGCCGCAATAATTTCGTGTTCCAATTATCTACCTTTTCGTAATTGAGACTTGATGTTATCTGCAAGTGTCGAACCAATTTTATCAATCTCTGCTAATTTTTTAACTGGAATTGCAGACAAATCATCAAGGTTCTTTATACCATGTTTGAATAGTTTACGAGCACGAACTCGTCCAATTCCTTTAACTTTAATTAATTCAATCAATTCTTCTCGGATTCCATATTTGATCCGCTTCCGAATTATATCCAATTCATCCAAAAGATCCATTCTTTCAAGCTGTTTTGCTAGCTCATGAAGACAATAAACTAACCAATCTGCAGTCTCAACCATCCTATGCATATCCCCCGACTCGATTTTTAGATTATCTGAGAGGGAGACCTCAGAAGATTCTGTAATCCATGATTGCAAAGCAATCAGGCTTCTTGAACAATCATACTCTGAAATGGGTTCAATAAGTTCCGAAGCATGATTTTCAATCAAAAGACTGATTGTTTCGTAATCTTTGTTTCTAAGTGCAAATTTTGGGAAAAATTCTTCAGACGCTGAAACCAAATGTAAAAATCCCAAAGTATGTTTTCTTCCCTCTGAAACGTTTTCAATTGCATTTCGGAAAAAAGTTGCAGTTAATGGA
>DRGT01000100.1 GCA_011055585.1 Candidatus Nitrosopumilus sp.
TGTTCTTGATCTGGTGGCGGTTTAACATTCTTGTAAAGTTCTGTTGTAACTTCATTGACTAATGTTTTAAGTGCATCTAATTTTGGTTTTAATTGATCTGTATCTTTGTTTAAAACTTCTTTTAGTTCTTTTACAGCATCTGTGATTTTGATTCCTTGTTCTTGTGAAATTTTGTCTTTAAGATCCTGAGTTACTAGTTTTTCGGTAGTGTAAATGTAACTTTCTGCTTCATTTTTAAGATCTATTGTTTCTTTTTTCTTTTTATCTTCATCTGCAAATTTTTCTGCGTCTTTTTTTAGTTTTTCAATATCATCTTTTGATAATTTAGTGGTAGATTCAATGGTTATTTTAGCTTCTTTCTGTGTACCTAAATCTTTAGCAGTTACATTTATGATTCCATTAGCATCGATATCAAATTTGACATCAATTTGAGGTACGCTCCTTGGTGCAGGAGGAATATCAGTTAGATTGAAGCTTCCAAGTGAAACATTATCAGCTGCCATTGGCCTTTCACCTTGTACAACATGAATTGTAACAGTTGTTTGATTATCAGCGGCTGTAGTGAAAACTTTATTTTTAGAGGTAGGAATCGTTGTGTTTCTTTCAATTAGAGGTTCTCGTACTCCTCCTAATGTTTCAATTCCAAGTGTCAATGGTGTAACATCGAGTAAAACGATATCACTAGTTACGTCTCCTGCAATAATTCCAGCCTGAATAGCAGCACCGGCTGCTACCGCTTCCATCGGATCAACTCCTGACTCGGGCTCTTTTCCAACAACTTCACCAACAAATTTTCTTACCAAAGGCATTCTTGTTGGACCTCCAACCATTACAATTTTAGAAATGTCAGATGGAGATAGTTTAGCGTCTTCTAATGTCTTTTCTATTGAAGGTTTACATCTGTCAACTATTGGTTTAACCAAATCTTCTAATTTTGCTCTGGTTAATCTTAATTCTAGATTTTTTGAACCACTTGAAGGATCATGTGAAATAAATGGTAAATTGATATCAGTTTCCATAACTGTTGAAAGCTCAATCTTTGCTTTTTCAGAAGCTTCAGCAATTCTGGTCATTGCTGTTTTATCTTGGTTAAGATCAATTCCTTCTTTTTTCCTGAATTCGTCAACAACATAATCTATAATCGCTTTATCCATATCAGTGCCACCAAGTTGTGTATCTCCAGAAGTACTCATTACTTCAAATACTCCTCCACCCATTTCCATTATTGTTACATCAAGTGTTCCTCCCCCAAAATCAAATACCATAATTTTCATGTCTTGTTTTGTTTTGTCTAAGCCAAAGGCCAAAGAGGCAGCAGTTGGTTCATTGATTATTCGTACAACATCAAGTCCAGCAATAGTTCCAGCATCTTTAGTTGCCTGGCGCTGATTATCATCAAAATAGGCTGGAACTGTAATTACAGCCTGTTCGATTTTGTCACCAATAAAGGCTTCAGCATCTTTTTTTATTTTTTGTAAGATAAATGCAGAAATTTGTTGAGGTTTGTATTCTTTATTATTAGCTTTGAAAACATAATCAGTTCCCATTTTTCTCTTTGCTGCAAAAATTGTATTTTCTGGATTTGTAACTGCTTGTCTTCTTGCAGGTTCACCAACTAACAGTTCTCCATCTTTGAATGCAACAACTGAAGGGAATGCCTTTCCACCAACAGTAGCACCTTCAGCAGATGGAATAATGGTTGGTTTTCCCCCCATAACAACAGCAGCTGCAGAATTACTTGTTCCAAGATCTATACCGATAATTTTTGCCATATTATTCACCCAATTTTTCAGATTTTATTTTCTTTGAAATTTCCACTAGTGTTGGTCTAATAACTCTATTATGAGAAATATATCCTTTCCTGAGTTCTTTTGTAATTGTATTTTCTTCAAGTGTTGAATCCTCCATAATGGATATTGCTTCATGAAGTTTAGGGTCAAAAATTTCTCCTAATGCATCAATTGTAGAAACATTGTTTTTCAATAAAAGTGAGTCCATGTTTTTTAAAATAGAATCAAGACCTTCAACGTTAACATTATTTTTTGAAAAAGCTTCTTTAGCGCGGACAAAATCGTCGTAGATTTGAAGAAATTCAATCATAAATTGATCAATTTTTGTATTGATACCACTTTCAATATCTAATTTAGTTTTTCGATCTAGATTTTGTAAATCCGCTAATGCACGTTTAAACTTTAATTCGTATTCCATAGTTTTTTCTTTTTCTTGTGATAATAATTTTTTTAATTCTTCTAATGATAATTCTGGTTCTTCTTCTGATTCTTCAGACTCCTTTTGGAGTGGCAAACCATTTAGTTTTTCTTCTGATTCTTCTTCAGAATTTACTTCAATAGGTACTTCATTTGATTCTTCTTCAGACAATTCAAAATCGTTTTTTCTTTGGCTAATTTTATGTTTATTGTATTATTTCGCATAGAGGATTGGCTTTAATTAGTAATAAATCAGAATCTTTTTTGTTTTTTTCTATACTTTCAAAATCAGTTTTTGAACATGCAACAACAATAGTTGTCTTATCACTATGAAATAAGTCAAAATTAGGAGTGTCAAATGATTCAACGTCTCCAATATAATCTCGTAAGCGTGAGATTAAATTTTGTAATATTTCAATTTTATCTCCACGCATTTCATGTTGATCTAAATTCCATGATAAGGCAATTTTAGTTCTGCTTGCTTTAAGATCATTTTTCTTTAATGTTGCACGAATTTCATCTATTAGTCTTTTAATGTACCCATCAATTCCTTTGATACTTCCATTAATCAAATACATGAGGGTGTTTGCTCCTTCAAAGGATGAACCTAGAGCCTTAAGATCATAAAGGCCTTTTATCATATCATCCAAGTATAGGTTTTTGAATTCATCAGAAGAAAGATCCGATTTTGTAGTATCATCTTGAGCAAACTTGCATACTTCCAATACACTACAAAGCCTTGAAAATCTAGAAAGAGTGTCAATCGCGTGAAAGTGCTCTGACGATGAAAGAGATACAAATTTTTTTTCTTTTTTACCACTGGATATTAATTCAGCTAGCTCATTGTCTTTTTTACTGTTGAATGAACCAATAACGTTTGGAGTGTTTTTTAGATTGCCAAGAGGAAAATAATAGTATAAAATTGATTTTCCTATTTCAAAACCTGTAACATGCTCTAATAGTGAAATATTTTCATTATTTCCTCCAAATCCAACCGGTAGAGTATAAACTATGGAACTGTTTTTCTTTAAAGATGAAGTGGCGTCTTTAAATTTTGAATTGATTTCAGTTTTAATATCTTGACCAGTTTTTCTAATTCTTGGCGCAAAGAAAAGATATTTTGCTTTTGATGTTGCAATATCTATTGGTTCCATTGATAATAATGGTTCATCTTCTTTCAAAGATGAAACGTTGGGATAGGTTTTGGCAATTTCAGATTTTAACGAGATTGCAGAAGGTGCAGATTCATCAATAATGGAGACATCTGCTCCTTTAATGGCCATTTGACACGCCATGGCATAACCTTCTGTACTAAGTCCATAAACAACAACTTTTGCTCTCCCCATTTCTACTCAGGTCGGGTAACAACACTAAAAACTTATTGAACTTGAAATTAAATAAGAAAGGAAAAATTAGATCAAAACAGAATGAAAATTACTTTTCATTCTAATTGAAACAATCGGTAAATTACAGAAGAACATTTTAAAGGAAATTAGATTAAAGTCGTCGTCCGGCAGCCCGGTAGAGGAGAAATCCGCTGAATGTAGAGGTCAAGCATAGGGGCCTTTGGAGCCCTTGACCCCAGTTCGAATCTGGGCCGGGCTATCTTAATTCAGGTAAATTATGCTAAAAATCCAATCTAGTGAGTAGTTTTGTAGCAATTGAAAATGATCCGAGGGCTAAAAGCACCAATACTATCATCTCAATTAGAATAAAGTCATTAAATGTTCCAAAAAATCCTGCTCTTATTACATCTACAATATAGGTTAAGGGATTGATGTAAAATGCAGAAGCAAGGGGTTCTGGAGCTCCCGCAGCTGGATAAAATGCAGTGCTTACAAATGCAAAGAATAGAAAAACAGTATTTATGGTAACATTGAAACTTTCACTTGATTTTATCCGTGTGGAAATTATTGATGCAATAGAACCAAACAAAACTGATCCTGTAATAGCCGCAAAAATAATCAACGGTATTGTTATAAAACTAAATTCAATCGATTGAAAGAAAACTGGAAAGCCTACTAATGCAATTAAAAATGCACTGACTAGACCAATGATTCCAATTGTGAAAATATTACTGAGAATATAATTTGCTCTTGTAAATGGACCAGACATAATTTGCTCAAACATTCCATATCTTTTATCATTCCAAATTATAATTCCAGAAACTAGTGTACTATTCATTATGTTAAAACCAATCATACCAGTTGCTAAAAATACAGGATAAGTAATTTCTTTTGTTTCAAATGTAACTTTATCAATCAACGAAGTATAAGCAAATCCTGCAACAAAAATATAGATTAATGGAAATATTACTTGCCATAACAAAAATCCAGGATTAAGTGAAATTGTAAGATTTCTGTTAACTAATCTAATTATTGGATGCATCTGAGTATTCTACCATTTTAAGGAAAATTTCTTCTAGATTTGTTGGGATTGCTGACAAATCTTCGATTGGTATATTGTTATTGTTTAGAATTTGTAAAATTTGTAAAAGTACTGTTTCAGATTTATCTGAATGAATAGTTATATTAGTTCCAGAATTAAAATCTATTTTGCAATCATCAATGTTATTTAATAAATCAGAAATTGATTTGTTAATTCCAGAAAGATGAATTTTGATAGTTTTTTCCCTACCAAATCTGTTTTTCAGGTCATCTGTAGAATCAACAGCAATTATTTTTCCTTTATTTATGATAGCAATTTCATCGCAAATGTACTCCGCCTCACTCAGAACATGTGTAGTATAGAAAATAGTGAGACCAGATTTGGCCTTATTTTTTAAAAAATCTAACAATTTTCTTCTAGCGGTAGGATCTAGCCCAACCGTTGGTTCATCTAAGAAAAGTAA
>DRGT01000101.1 GCA_011055585.1 Candidatus Nitrosopumilus sp.
CAACGTCTAGAATTAATGAGGTAGCTTCAGTTCCATGTTTTTTTACTTTTTCAAAATCAATTTTTTTTATGACAGAACCATCAAGATGTTTTTCTGCTATTTTTATTCCATCAATAATTTTTGTTTTATTTGCGCCAAGATTCACTAGAGCTGAAAGTAACATATCTCCAGAAATTCCAGCAATCTGAGAATCTATTACTAATACCATAAAGTAGAATTTATTAAAAATGAATATAAATTCTGTTGAAATTTTTGTGTATGCACTAGATTTAATTATTGATAATTAAATCGCCACTTCATGATTACAATTATTGGTGCAGGAAAAGTTGGAGGAGAAGCTGCCTTATTTTCTGCATTAAAAAAATTAGATGACCAAATTCTTTTACTCGATATTATTGAGGGCCTTCCACAAGGTGAAGCTATGGACATTAATCACATGCTCTCAGAACAAGGAATTGACGTAGAAGTAAAAGGTTCAAACGATTATTCAGATATGAAAGGTTCTGATATTGTTGTGACAGTTGCAGGCTCTGGAAGAAAACCAGGTATGACAAGAATGGATCTTTTGAAGATTAATGCAGGAGTTGTAAAAAGTGTTGTAGAAAATATAAAAAAATATGCAAATGATGCAATGATAATTCCTGTTACTAATCCTCTTGATCCCATGGCATACATTTGCTACAAAGTTTCAGGTTTTGAAAAAAACAGAATTTTTGGAATGGGGGGTATGCTAGATATTTCACGGTTCATTCAGTTTATTCATGAAGCAACTGGTCATTCTCGTGATTCTATTCGTGCACTAGTAATTGGTGAACATGGAGAAAACATGTTGCCCTTACCAAGATTTTCGTCAGTATCTGGAATCCCATTAACTTCATTGCTTTCTAAAGAAAAACTTGATGAATTAGTTCAAAATACAAAGCAGGTTGCCGCAAAAGTTATTGAATTAAAAGGTGCAACTATTCATGCACCTGGAAATGGTATTTCATCAATAATTGATGCTGTTGTAAATAATAGAAAGCGGGTAATTCCTGTTGCCACCTATCTTGATGGAGAATATGGATACTCTGATGTTACAATTGGGGTTCCAGCGGTTGTAGGTAGAAATGGTGTTGAAAAGATTGTTGAGCTAGATTTGAATGATGAAGAAAAAAATATGTTTCAAAAAGGAGTTGAAAGTGTAAAAAATGCAATATCAAGTGTTGAAATCTAGGTATTTATTCAAAATAATTGTTTGATTTAGAATTGGAACTTGATGAAATCTTAGAATCTTTGAAATCAGGTAAAATTAGTCTTCCAAAAGCTAGAAAACTGTTATCTCTTTACTCTCTTGAAAAAATTGAAAATATAGCCCAGATGGATGTAGAAAGAAAAAAACGTTGTGGAATTCCAGAGGTAATATTTGCTGAAAATAAAGAATATGATGATTTGAAAAAAATAATTCAAAGAGTGATGAAAAAATCTAATTCACTTTTAATTTCAAGAATAAAGAAAAAAGACTTTCCCAAACTGAAATCTTATGTAAGAAAAATGAAATTAAACACTAAAAGTGGAAAACGGACTAGTACTGTTTTAATCTACAAAAAAGCCTTAAAAAAATCTAAAGGAGTAATAGGAATCATAACTGCTGGAACTTCAGATATTGGAATTGCTGAAGAGGCCAGATTGATGTGTGAATCAATGAATTGTAAATGCATTTGTAGTTACGATGTAGGAATTGCTGGAATTCATAGAGTTTTTCCTATTCTTAAAGAAATGAAATCAAAAGATGTTGATGCAATAATTGTTGTTGCAGGAATGGAAGGAGCATTACCTACACTTGTTTCATCATTAGTAGACGTTCCAGTTATTGGAGTTCCTAGCTCTATTGGTTATGGATATGGAGGAAAGGGAGTTGCCGCATTGGCATCAATGCTGCAAAGTTGTGCACTTGGATTATCTGTAGTTAACATAGATAATGGAATTGGGGCAGGTGCCATAGCTGGAAATATAGCAAATAGGGCATCAAAGAATTAGCTGTAAATTCTGTATCTTTTGTGAATCCATGATTACAAAATAATTAAAAATCAAGAAAAAATGAAAAAAATCATCTCGTAAATGATATATAGCATACAAAAAGGAAATGTGTTAATTGGCTGGGAAAAGAATTGTCCTTACTGCGGATCGCAGTTTAATGACAAATTATAGAGGAAATTTTCTTTATGGTTTTATTGCTTGTGGACCTTATGAAGCTCTACCAGAGTGGGTTTTTGACAAAGTCTTTTGTCCAGCTGTAGAAACGGATCCTAATACTGGTGAAGCTAAAGTAGCTCAAGTCGGATTGAGACGAGTTGAAAGTGCTTTACTTCAAGGATATAAGAAAGACGAAGTATTTGTGGCAAATCCAGACTTTCTTGAAAAATCAATAGGACCTGACACTAAAGTTCTTGGAATTAATGTAATGGACCCATTGGGAATGGCTCCAGTAACGACTACGATGTCTCCTGAAAAACTTTCTTACGTTGCAATGAAATTCAAAAAAATGTGTGCTAAAGTTATCCAATTAAAGAAAAAATATGATTTCAAAGTTGTAGTTGGAGGAAATGGTGCGTGGGAACTTGCAAAATCAGATAGAATGAAAATTCATGGAATTGACACGGTTGTTGTTGGTGAAGCAGATGAATTAGCATTAGACTTGTTTAGTGATTTAGAAAAAGGTGATGCACCTGAACTGATGCATTGTTTTGTAAAAAATATTCAAAATATTCCAATTATTCAAGGACCTACAGTGAATTCATTAATTGAAGCAATGAGAGGATGTGGAAGAGGTTGTGATTTTTGTGATGTGAATAAACGTTCTAAGAAAGATTTACCTCTTGAGCGACTTCAATATGAAGCAAAAATAAATCTAGATTATGGATTTGATTCCATTTGGCTTCATTCAGATGAAATGATGCTCTATGGTTGTGATAACAGAGACTTTAGACCAAATCGTGACGCTATTACTGAGTTATGGCGAGGTCTGAAAGAACTTGGGCCAAATTTTATTGGAACTACACATATGACATTTTCATCAGTTGCCGCTGATCCTGAATTAATGCATGAAATTTCTTTAATCAACAATCAACATAAGACTGGCAGATGGCTTGCAACAAATCTGGGTATTGAAACAGTATCTCCTAGAATGGTCAAAAAACATCTTGGTGTTAAAACAAAACCATTTGCTCCAGAAGAATGGGGAAGTGTTGTAAGAGAAGGAGCTCAGATTTTAAATAAAAACCATTGGTTCCCTGCAGCTACAATCATTATTGGTTGGCCTGATGAAACTCCTGATGATACACAATTTACTATTGATATGATGACAGATTTCAGAAAAATGGATTTCAGAGGACTAGTTGCACCATTACTTTACCAAGACTTTGGTGAAAAGAACTCAATGCACTTTGGAAATCTAAACGAATCTCAGTTCACTCTGTTTTGGAGATGTTGGGAGAATAACCTTCGTGTAATTAATGACATTATTCCAATTATTCTTAGAAACAAATCCTATGGACCTCCAATGAAGATATTCATGTATGGAATCATCAAGGTTGGAACATGGGCAATTATGAGATATCTAAGAGGTTTGTGCAAAGATCTTTTCAATGGAAGAACTCCTGACGAGATTATTGAAAAATATACTAGAAGTAGATCTGTAACTGCACCAAACTTAATAACTAAAAAATTATAATTTTTCTAGTGCAGCATCTGCAATTGTGTTTCTCTTTGGTGTAAGACAAATAAAGTAATTTTTATCTGCTCTTTCGATTGATTCAACTTTCTTGAATGAATTTGTATTTACATCAAATTCGTATATCCCATTATCAAGGGAACCTTTTGAGTAAATCATAAGATAGCTTTCACCAGTTGCAGGACTTAAAGGAATGAATGACATAACATATCCTTTGTACGAGTTAATGGGCATTGTATTTTTCATTGGTGGGGCAGCAGCTGACATGTAAAGGAAAATATCTTCTATAGTATCAAATTCTTCATATTCAATTTTCATTACCATGGTAACATGTTTTTGAATATAATAAGCTACGGAGGAAAGAATTGGTTTTACTTTCTTGATTTACAGTGTTTATGGATTTTGTAGGCAAATGCAGTTGGGGCTAGAATATACATTCCCAAATTTAGTGCAATTACTGAAATGCCAAATGCCAATACTTCAGTTTCTGAACCATTATCAGCCAATGTCATTATTGATAATGAAGAAATCATTGGAGTGATGAACAGTTTTGTTGCTTCTTTAAAGACTGGATTTTGTCTTTCCCAATCAGCAATTGTTGGTGAAAATGAATAATAGAATTGGTTGAATGAATTCATAAATGAAGTTCCAGATGAAGTACTAAGAACTGTATTATCTCTAATTTCTCTAAGGAATTGTACTTGTGGTGCTAATTCTGAACCATAAGTTGCTGTAGCAATAAGACAGCCACCACCATTTCCTTGTTGGTCAACAACACAAACACCATTTTTCAGTACAGTTCCAGGTCCACAGATTGGTTCTGGTTCTTTATCGATGCAATTTCCGTTAATCAATTCTTGATTTGGTCCACAGCTAGTTGGAGGTGGAGGGGGAGGTGGAGCTGTTATGTTAATACATTTACCGTTAACTAATTCTTGATTTGGTCCACAGCTAGTTGGAGGTGGAGGAGGAGGTGGGGTAAATCCTGAAGCTGTGTATGAAAATGTTGTTGTGGATGTTTGTGTTCCATATTTAGCTGATACTTGGTATTCTCCAGTGACTTTCATAGTTCCACCAACCGCTACATTATGTGAAAATTGACCACTAGCATCAGGTGTTACTTGTGCAATTCCAATAATGTTGCTATTAGGTCCAGTAATTACAATAGTAAGAGGGGTATTAGGAAATGATTCACTGATAGTTCCAACGTTTCCAGTAATTCTAACCGTGTCACCATCGTCATATGATGTAAAATCAGTTTCTATCAAAAATGCTTTGGGACCTGATTCTCCAATATCTTGACAGAAACCTAATTGGAATACTTGATTTGGACCACAATCTTCAGGTGATTGTTGAGCAAATGTTAAACCAGAAAAGCCATATGATAAAATTGAAATTGATAGTATAATTAATGCTAGGTTCCCGAAACGCCTCATGTTCTGGATTTTTCAACGTTTGAGAGTATTTAAGAATTCAGTGAAAGAAAATTTGACATCATTATAATCTGATTATACCTTCTTTGACTAAAAATTCTAATGCAGAAACAAATTCGTCATCTGAAATTAAATCATCAGACCACCAATTTGCAGTATTTTTTATCCAAGAAGGAATAGTTTTTTCAGATTTTATTGATTGCTGGGATTGTGGAATTAAAATAATTTCTTCTTTAATAAGATGTTCAATTCCGTCGATAAATTCATCATCAGATATTGCATTAGAGGACCACCAACCAGCATTATTTTTAATCCAATCAGGGACCACGAATTTAACAATAGTAAATGAAGTGCTTCCTTGAGAAGATCCTAAATATTCAACAAAAATGTTGTAAACACCTGGAGTCGAATCATGGTTTAGTGTCATAATTCCTTTGAAATTTCCTTGACTTGTAGCAAAAAGATTGAAGGATTGTGATGATTTGTCAGGATTTTCTAGAATTAATTTTAGCTGTGAGCCTTGGTTGTAATTAGCAATTTTTCCAGTAATAATGACATCAATAGTTTCTTTGTATTTTGGTAAAACAAATTTTTCAGCATTCAAGGATGGTGCTATTAATTGAGTTGATGAGCCGTCCCTGGTACTGAAAATATTTTGTTCACCAAATACATCTCTGAAATCACGATATTTTAGTTCAACACTACCACCAGCAGTTGAAATGAGCTCTGTTCCAGACTCGTTACATATCCTTGTTGGCATTCTAAAAACTCCTTCAAAGATTCCAGTGCCAGGTCCAGTTTCAGTGAGTGTAAATCCAATAGAACCTAATCCTCCATGCTCAACGCCATCAATTGTACATCTTTTGTAGCGAACATCTTTGATCAAAACTTCTAGCAAAATATTTCCATTTTGATCACCTACTGTGTCAACATTTGGAGAAGTTGGATCATTTATTGATAAATAACTCTCAATGGTGTCTTTATCTAGATTAAGATCTGGATCATTAAGAATTACTGTGACTGGCTGACCAAATCGATATGATTTAGAATCCAAACCAACTGAACCAGAATGCGTTGGTGCATCTGTTTTGGTTGAAACATCAATGTTAGTTCCAACTGTTGCAATATCGGAATATTTTATTGCTATTCCTTCTTCATCAATTAATCTATCATTAACTAGAAATTTTATATCGTCTTTGATAGTTTGAAGTGTTTGTACGAATCCAGGATCAAAGAAATTAATTTGACTTGTAACTTTGTATTCTATCGTTCCTGAAAATATTCCAGAGTTATCAGTTGTCTCTTCCAATTCTAAACGATATATTGCATTATTAACTTCTTGATTATTTGTTAAACCAAATGAAAAGAAGTCTACTACAATTGGTTGAGTGTCAGTCTCACTAGAAACGGTTCCACCATTTGAAGAACCAAAATTAATTACTAAAAATGCAGTACCTGATTTTGTATTTAATGAATCAATATCATTATCATCAATTTGAACAAGACCTTGTGCACTAGAAATATCTCCGCTATCAATAATTGTTATTGGAGAAGAATCTGAAAGGTCAAAGTGTAAAGACATGCTTGTGTCTGAAAAGTCATTCACTCCTAGTTGTTGTTGAAAAGATCTTAAATCATAATTAATCCAGTTGGTACCATCAGAAGTACTTGCATCAACATCGATGAATAATGTTTCAAGTTGACTAGCACTAATACCAAGATTCAAAGAAATCTTTTCAAAAGTAGAAATAGAAACTGGGGGGCTAGTATCTATGATTAATCTATCTGAGTTCGTGTCAGGGACGGATGAAGTAATTAAAGTTCCATCATTTTCTAAATTTGAAAGCGAATCTGGATAAAATTGAATATCAGATGATTTTTCCAAAGTGATTGGTTGACCTATCTGTAATGATGGAATGATTGCAGAGCTTCTAAAAACATCCAAGTGTTCTCTAGATCCTGAATTCAAATTTTGATCAGGATCATTGATTGTTACAGTTTGTTTTTGGCCTGGTTGAAGTTCTGTAGTATCAGAATCCATAGAAACTGAACCTGTGAATGTTCCTGAGAGAATAGAGTATGATTTTGAATTATATGAAACAGTAGCAGTTTGACCCCTAGGAGCATCATTTTTGATTCCTATTGTTGATTGATCACTATGATCAAAGCTTTCAAAAATTGCTGAATTTGGTTCAGATTCAACTAATGTGATTATTTGTGAAAATGTTGTTGTACCATCAGAAACTGAAGAACTTGGTTGATTATCATTTGTTCTAAGTTCGGCAACAGGGCCTAGATTTCCAGCTAACAGTCCATTATCTTCAAAACCCAAGCTTGAAAGAAATGGAACTAAATTTACTAAGGCGGGAGTACCATTTGCTGCATCACTTCCATTCTCATCAAATGCTTGGTAGAAAACTGCGTTAGGAGAATTAATGTTAAATGTCCATGAATCATTTGATGTTGGATCTTGGTTTAATTGAATGTCATCAATCACAATAAAAACTTCAGAGTTTTGAGGATAGCTTGCTCTATCAAGAGTTAAAGAAGCATTTTCAATTTCATCAAATTCTAATTCAACTTTTTGTACACCTCCTGCTCGGTTATATTGTATTTCAACATCATCAAAAGAAAATAATTGGATTATAGGCCAGGCATCTTCATCTAATCCAATTTGACCAGGTGCAGGTGAATTTGTGTTAATGCTTTTTGATTGTCTTACAACATTGTTGATGTTTACAGATGCACTTACTGTGCCTGAACAGGAACTTAATGGGCTATTTCCATTAGTGAAACCAGCTAAACCACTTGTTCGTGGAACTGCAACTCCATTAGAATCTGAAAAGCTTGCACCTAGAACAGAGGATGGTGTGCTAGAACTACAAAATACTCCAAAATCTAATCCCTC
>DRGT01000102.1 GCA_011055585.1 Candidatus Nitrosopumilus sp.
GGAAATACCTTTTTTATCTATAGAACCCACTACGATGATATTTTCTTGTTCCATTAATTTTTGGATTCCATCAGGAATTATCACTATATGATAAAAATAATTTCAATTTCTAATAAACTGGCATTACAAAAATCAATATTGATAACTAATTTTCTTTAATTTATTATCATGATTTAATAATTTGGGTAATAGCAGAATCATCTTTGATAATCATGTCCGGTCAATAATAGTTCTAAAATGAATAATTAAACATGCAAGAATTTCTGGGTATAAGTCCTGAATGGAAACCAATTATTGGCACAATCTCAGTCATGATCTTGGGTATTTCTCTTCTACTTGTACACAAAAATCTCGTTTTACTTCCAGATGCTATACTATTTGGAGCTGCAGCAATGTGGGTTTCAGGAGCAGTGATTTCTCTATATTGGGTTGTAATGATTGAACGACGAAAACGTCATAATTCCTATTGATCGCCAGAAAGATGTTACAAAGTATAATGGAAAACAAGTTAAGATAACTATAGACGGAATCTAATTCATACTTCAAATTTGGAAATCAACTCTGGTCTTTATTAGTCAAAAATTAAAAAAGTAGTTGTGGTTATTGCAAAAAATTTGATGCATGAACAGATAACAATTCTTAGAGATTCTTCTCTTTCAGATGCAATAAAAAAACTACTTTATTATAACATTAGTAGACTAATTGTTAGAAAAGATCTAAAACCAGTTGGCATTTTAACAGAAAAAGATATTGGCGATTTCTTGTTCAAAGACACTTCAGCTTCAAGTCTGGAACAAATTCCTATAGATAAAATTATGAAACAAATTATTTTCATTGATGGTACTGCCTCAGTACAAGAATGTGCTAGAACCATGATTTCAAAGGGGATTAGTTCTTTAGTAGTTGGTACCTCTGAAAAAGCTGAGGGCATATTAACCAAAACGGACATTGTTGCAAATTATGCAGAAAGCCATGTTGGTGAAAATAAGGTTGTACAAATCAAAAATCCAGGATATGTTTCCGTTTCAACAGAGTCCCCTCTTTCAGAAGCAATCCAAAAAATGCTTGAAAATAACATATCAAGAATAATTGTTACAAACCAAAACAAAAAACCAATAGGAATTATCACCTTTAGAGACTTTTTTGGGATAACATTACAATTGGCTAGTCAGATAGATGTAACTGAATCTGCGGTTCTTTCAGGTCAAATGAGAAAGGGTTTTCTCTCCGATGTGGGATTTGGCGGAATCTCATTGGCAAGAGACATTATGACACGTAAAATACTTTCAGTTAGTCCTGACGATGATTTATCATATGCATGCAAATTGATGATTACTAATCAGATTAACGGATTAGCAGTTGTAGACAAGGAAGGAAACACTGGAATAATCAGCAAAACTGACATTGTACAATTCTTAACATGAAGAGGAGTAGAAGAAATTTTTTCTTAATAACTCATGAAATGATTTTACAAAGAAATTTTTAAAATTATCAAAACCGAAAATCATCTTTGTGTCTTATATGCCAAGTCAAGACAGAAATTGTATGGCAACAAAATTAAAGAAAATTCTTGTTCCTTTTGATGGTTCTAAAAACTCATTAAAAGGAGTGGATCTCGCTATTAGGCTTGCAACGCCTCACGATGCTTCAGTAACAATTTTTCATGTTGTACCGCTCTCACATAGTTATGGATTTCCGCTAACAAACGATTTTCATAAACTAGCTCAAAGAAAAGCGAATGGAATTATACAAGATGCCTTAAACTACATCAAAAAAAGAGATGTTCAAATTAAGAGTAAAATCCTGTTTGGAGATAAGATAGGAAGTACTATTGTTAAATTTTCTAGCCACAATAAATTTGACCTCATTGTAATATGTTCTCGTGGACTAAGTTCCCGAATGGAAAGGTTCCTTGGCAGTGTTTCAAATTATGTTATACATAATTCGAAGATTTCAGTAGTGCTAGTAAGGTGAACCATATAGGATTAAAAAATCAAAAAATGAGCAAAACAAACTAACCTCTTTTTTTAATCACGCAATAGCTACTTTCCCTGAAATCAAATCACTACAAAAAACATCAATGTTTTCCAAATGCCTCTCAATTATTTCTTCAATCTGTTTCTTTTCTTTAGCGCCAATTTCTGCTCTGTTTTGTAAAATGGGTTGTACCACAACAGCTTTTGGTTCTTTAACTGGGCTTCCGATAATGTTATACATCCATACAAAAACTTCATCCATTTCTGGAATGGCATTTTGTATTTCATCGGCCAATTTGAAGGAAAGAGCATTGTAGATCTTACCAATATGACTTACAGGATTTTTTCCAGCAGTTGCCTCAGCTCCTGCAGGTCTGCTGGGAGAAATAACACGATTTACCATGTTTCCTCTTCCAACCTCCCCCGAGTCAGCGCTATCTGCGGATGTACCAAGAACAGTGAGGTAAAGTCCGTCTATTCCACTGTTCTCATTATCAAGACAGTTAATCCTTGCATCTATTGAGAAATCTTCATCCTTTAGATATTCTAAAAGAGAGTTCAGCATCTCCTGTTTTCTTCTAAAATAATTTGCTCCAGATTCCACAAACTTGTCTACAAAAGCCATTGCAATTGTTAGATCTAGATGATTTTGATTTCTAAATCCCATAACTTTAACATCTTCACCTGATTCAGGAAATTCTTTTTTGAAGTTCTTTGAATTTAGATATTCTTCTGTAGATAGTACAATCGATTCAGTTTTTGTAAATGGTGCATAACCAACAAGAGCAGAGGTATCATTTGATGAAAACATTTTTGGGTCTTTGAAAACTGATTGTAGTTCTTTTGATGCTGTTCCAATCTCAACTTGATAATCAATATGTTCATCTTCCACAAACCTCAAATTATTTTGAATCCATGATTTTGCAGAAGAAATTGCAAGATCACCAATTGGGAATTTTTTTTCACCTACTTCAAAAGTAGCCCTGTCACCAAAAATGAGTTTCATTGGTTTGGTAACTTTTCCTCCAGAAAATTTGTTAATGCTTTGACCTGCAACCAACATACCTTTATCCATATTATGATGTTGAACAGAACCAGTCTCTTTTAGATAGAATTTTGATAAATCTACAGATACTTGATTCATGATCAGATCACAAATTGTATCTGGATGCCCAATACCTTTTCTTTCAACTATCTCAAATCGTTTTTTGAAGGTAGGTACACTTTTTATCGTTTCAAAGAAAATGTTTTCAGCCATTGTGTTAAAATCTTCTTGCTGGTTTGAACTTACCCTTTTTGAATTGATAAAAAATACGAATAATAAACAAAAACCAGATCATGAATAATATAAAAAAAATCAATCGATTGTCGCTTTCTGTTGATGGTGAAATAGGTTCTGGAGATTCTCGTTGCTCTTCAAGTGGTGAAACTATTACTATGTAAAGTATAATTGGAATAATGATTACTGGTGCTAGTTGAAAAACCATTTTTAGCCCAATCTTTTGTAGGTTTGATGAAATTCTGTATAAAGAGTGAACGCAATGTCTTGTAGATTGATAATTTGATGTATGTTCTTTTTGCCTTTTGCCATAGATCTCATAATTGTCATACATTTAGCATTCTTATTGGCATTTGATTCTCCATCATCAGTCCAAATTTTAAAACACTCTTCAAAATTAAGACAAAGTTTCAAAACAATTATTTCCCAGTCTTCTGTGGTTCTAGGAATTCCAATGGCTTCAGCTAATTCCATAAACTCATTTTTTCTATCACGTAGTAACAAGTTTAGCGTTTCTCGGACTTTTTTCTCCTCAAACCCTCCAATTAACGCAATACGACTCATTAAATCAACTTCTCATTAGAGTTTAAAAAACGGCCAGACTATTTTCATGTTTGATTATCAAAGGTTTGCATTATTCTACTTTTATTTTACTTCCAGAAAATAATTTTGGGATAGAATTTGTTGTTCAATATCATCTCTAAACATTGGATTTACTAGAGTACATACAATGTTAATTTCTGTCTCAGGTTTTTTCATGCATATCATCTATAGATTTGAGGAGCTCGTGCTTGCGGTTGTTTTTCGTGTTGTTGCTGTAATGCTTTGACAGTTTCTTCCATAAGATTACGATTTTGGATTTTTAATAGCTCTATATTTTTCTGAATGTCTGTGGTATCCACTTTAATATTCAAAATCTTTGCAACAGAGGTTATGGCAACAATTGAAGCCTCAAGATCAGGTAAAAATGGATGACACTCCACATATAACATAAGTACTGGAATGTTTGATTTTCTAAACACCGAAATTATTGCAGCATCTGTGCCAAAAATTGAACCTGAAAGAAACTTTGGTATTTCATTCTTGTATAGAGCTTCTTCTAAAGATGGATGAGTGATTAATCCAAAAATTTTGGATTTTTTTGAGACATGATCTATAATTCCCAGTCCACTTACAATGATAATTTTTGAAATTTTTTGTTTTTTACAAAATCCAAGTGTTGATTGAGCAAAATCATATGCTACAAACGGATCAAATGGCAAATCCGAAATTATTATGTACAAATTATCCTTATTGTAAATTCTAATTGGTGCCAGTATTTCTCCATTTTCGACAAAAAAAGCTGAAGGTAAATCAGGATGATCTATTTCTCCAATTTGCTTCATTTTCTGAATATGAATAAGATAAGATATTGTGAAAGTTCCTACTAGTCCGTTACTAGGAAATCCTACTATCAAGACTTTGTCATTTCTATTTTTTGTTGATTTTTTGGATTTCATAACGCTGTAATTGGGAGATTAATTTTTCTTATACTCGTTTTTGAACGTCTTTTAGATCTTTTCGAAAGATTTCTGAGCAGTTTTTGACTTAGATTTTCAAGAACTTTGCTTAGATCAAAACCAACTTCCTTGTAGATATACGGAGAATGGTGTGGAGTAGTAACCATTATTGATATGTCAAACTTACCTGCCTTTTTACTGCCTGATCTTTGTTGTTTGATTGAAATCTTTGCTTCTTGTATTTCCGAATATACCTTTTGGATTCGTTTTAGAGTTTTTGTAAATTTTGAAGTAATCAAATCCACATTTCGTTGATCCTCTGGCATTCCAACTATGTAAAGAGGAATTTCAGTTTCCATCTTTACACTCAGTAGGCTCATGATATCCCGATATGTAATAATCCCAAGAAGATTTTCTCGCAAATTAACAAGACAACATGTGGTATTTGTTTTGAGCATTTTTTCTAATATTGAATTTAAATTATCATCTGGAACGCATTGGGGTATACGAGTTGTTCCTATGTTACCTATTTTTGATTGTAAATTGCGAACTTTTTTCATTCCCATGGCACGTCTGCCTAAACTTTCATGAGGAAGCAAAGCATGGAGAATATGATAAGAGGTAAGAACTTGTTTAATAATGCCTTTATTTTGTACTGGAAGGTGGTCTATTCTTTTTAAAGTCATAATTTTTCTTGCTGTACTTAATGATTTTTCTGAAGAAATTGTAATTGGGTTTTTAGTGAAAATTAGATTTGCTTTAATCCATTTATTATCTTTAGAAGAAAGTAATCTCAAAATTTTTTCTGCTTTAATCCCTCCAATAATTTCTCCATTATCAACTACAGGCACGGTTCTAATTCGATAGTGATTCATAACATTAGCCGCTTTTTGGACATTATCTTTTAAAGTTAAGGCTGGAATAGTTTCAAGAAATGGTTTTACTTTCATATCTACAATGTCTTTACCCGAAAGTAGCGTTCGAACATTTGTTGTTAAAACGGATTTCCCATTTAGGTAAAATGCATCATATGAATCATTTTTCGATAGCTGATTAATAATTCTGGAAACAGAAGAATTTGGTTCAATTATTGTTACAGGTTCAAGTAGAGAATTGATTTTTTTGTAAGAGATATCTTTTAGATGCTCATATATTGTGTCCGAAATCATAATTTCCACTTCAAGTTAGTTTCCTTTTTTTGCATTAAAAACAATCTCCAGATTTTCAAGATTGATTTTAGGAATTTTCATTATCAGATATGATATTCAGTTTCAGTAATCAAATACAAGGTTGCTCAACAAATAATATGGGACTAAAAATTGGAAATCTTCCTGTAGCTAATTACATGACTCCTTATCCGATCTCAGTAAATCCTAACGTATCTTTTACTGAAGCAGTAGATTTTATGGCAGAAAGAGGATTTGGCAATCTCATAATAAGTGATGGAACAATTCCAAAAGGAATACTCACAGAAAGGGAAATCTTACGAGCGGTTGCTCTTTCCAAAGACACCTCAGAGCTTAAAGTCGGGGATATTGGGTTTCAACCATATGTCAAGATAACACCTGGTCATACCATTCTAGATGCTTCAAAAACTATGATTTCTAAGAAATCACGACTCTTAGTTTTTGATGATGACAAATTAGTAGGCATTATTACTGCATCAGATATGTTAAGAGCATTTAGGAAGACAAGCCTTACACCCACGTTAGACGAAGTAGCTAGTACCAATATAATCAAGTGTCAATGGTCTGATACAATTTTAGATGCTGTAAAAATTTTACATGAAAAGAAGGTTGGGAGTGTCATTATAGATAATATGAAAGGGTATGGCATTTTCACTGAAAGAGATCTTCTTGTATGTGTTTTAGCTAATAATGTTGATTTAAACGGGCAAGTAGGAGGTTATTCTTCATCACCGCTCACTGTCGCAGAATTAGGGATTAAAGGAAATGAAGCTGCAAGTGTTATGGCTGCTCAGAACATTAAACGACTAGGTTTGATAAAAGAAGGTAAACTGGTTGGCATTGTTACTGCAAGAGACATAGTAGATGCATATCAAAGTGATCAGATTACAAATCCATGGTCAGAACAAATAGGCGGATAGTTATTAGAAAGTTATTCAAGTTATCTGTTTTTTCCAAACGCACCTTGATGATCACTCAAACAACATTGACATTGTTTTGTGTAACACTCACTTGATGTTTCGTGCCCGCAAGAACCACAGTGACAGTATAGATCATTTCTCATATCTGACAAATATTTTAATGAATTTTGTATTTAATATGAAAACACGATTTTCAAAACTAATAATTATAAAATTTGAATTCATGTGGCACAAGATGCAAAGACAATTTGTGTTAAGGATATCATGACAAAAAATGTCATAACTATAGATTCCACAGTATCAGTGAATCAAATATCAAAACTGATAATAAATCAAGAAAATTTTTTGATTCTGGCTAAAAGCCAAACTTTCCCTTTAATGGAACAAAAAAATAGCCTAATTCTCTCTTCAACTCTTTTATACCATCTTTGGTTTTTTTCAAGAGTATCATCGATTGCATAAATTCTCCAATTGGTGCTACTAGCAATCCATCTATCGAAAGCTGTTCAACAAGAGGTTTTGGAATCTTAGGACATGCTGCCGTGATGATTATCCTGTCAAATGGAGATTTTTCAGGAAGACCAAGTGAACCATCACCTTCAATTATTTCTACATTTTTAATTCCAGCCTTTGCGTGGTTCTTTTTAGCAAATTCTACCAGAACAGATGACATTTCAATAGAAAATACATTACCATTCTCTACCAATAATGATAAGATAGCAGATTGCCATCCAGACCCACATCCTATTTCAAGAACCTTGTTTCCCTTCTTTACATCAAGCCACTCTGTCATTCTTGCAACAACAGATGGTTGAGATATAGTTTGTTCATTTTGAGAAGGAAGAGGTCCATCTTCATAGGCAAACTTGATGACGTTTGAAGGTACGAAAAGATGTCTAGGAACCTTTCTTATTGCTTCCTCAACTTTACTGTCTGTAAGAAATCCTTTTACCTTCATTACTTTTATGAGGTCTTCATTTCTTATTTTGCTGGCTTCGTCAAAATATGATTCTGGCCTTATTGATAGGAATCCTTCTATCCCATCTAGGATCATTGAATGTTCATCTTTCGCACAACACGTGCATGAAGATTTGACACAATCACGAAAAAAATCATGATGACACGATTTACATGTACAAATAGCATCTCTTGGGATCTGATCACCTCGTTCAATGCTATCTGTCTTTGTTTTCGGATTCATGTCTTAACCTTTTTCACAAATTTGAATCAAACTTAGTTAAACAACCAAGAGTGGAACCTTTGTCTTGTTCAAGACATAATTTGAAATACTTCCAAAAACAAATTGTGAATCATCCTTATTTTTAGTACCAATTACAATCATGCCAACATTATTTCTTTTGTTGTTAGCAAACTCTACAATATCGCGTCCTGGAAAACCACTCAGAATTTTCTCATTGAAGATAATGTCCTCTTTTTCAGTCTGTTTCCTAACTGACTTCATGATACGTTTAGCATTTTTTAACATCTCTTCTTTTAGGTTGCTGGGTCTATACACTGAGCATAAAAAAGATGTCGGCATGACATGAATTCCTAAAATTGTAGCTTTGTTTTGTTTAGCAAGATCTATTGCATGAGTTAACCCTCGCACAGAGTTTTTTGACCCATCAAGTGGAACTAAAATGTTTTTTATTCTTACATTTTTTTGCATATTTTAAGTTCTAGTTTATTCTTAAATAGAGTATTGAACATTTTCAGATTTGATAATAGCTCCACAATTGAGAGCAAGTTTGATTGTCACTATTATCATGACAATTTTATCACATTTTTACAGTTTGTATCAAATGTAACTTAGAATGATGTTAGGTAAGAGTCTGCGAGTTTAAAATGCCTTTTCGATTCTTTGATGAAAACATTTCTTTTCTTATTCATTGGTTCATTTTTTGCTTGAAAAAGAGAAACTTTACCTCTTACACAGGCTTTGAAACACATTAGAAAATATATGAGGTTTTTTAGATCAAAATCGTTGCTTTTTTCCAAATATTGAGAAATAAAGTGCCTTCGGAGGTCCTTTCTTTTGTGAAAATCAAAATCCATAGCAAGATGAGCTACATCTTCAGCGATATCAGCATATCTTAACGAATCATTAAACTCTAATCTGTCATATAGGTAGAACCTGTTTTTTACAATGAAGATGTTTTTGAGATACAAATCGCCATGAATGTCACGAATCTTTTTGTCTTTTATGCGTCGCTCAAACAGTTTTGTGTTGTTTTTTATAAACAAGAGCAGCTTCTTTTCGTATTTGGGATTAACTTTTGTAAGTGTTTCAAGCGTTCTGAAATTTTCTTGAACTTTGTTTTGCATACATTTTGGCTGTCCAAATCTCTTTATCTTTACTCCAGTAGGGGTATAACGGTGAAAATTATCTAGAATGGTGGTCAGTTTATCTATTGTCTTGAAATTTACTTTTTTGGTATCAACAAGTTTATCCATTCTATATTTTTGAGGAATTTCAATCATTTTTACTGCATACTCTAAGGCTTTTCCAGAATGTTGTGGGTTCATAATTTTCAAATTACTATTTTGTTTTACTACTTTTACAACTCCTCGATACATTTCATTACAGAGGACTTTGTTTAGCTTTACTTCTTTTTCACAAAACTTCTTTCTTAATTGAAGAGTAGAAAAATCAAGAACTTCACCGAATTTTAGTGCTTTTTTTATCTTGTATGCATACTTGCCTGTAAGAAATATCCATGAAATATGAGTTTCATTTATTTGGATTTTTGATACTTTGTGCGGGTAAACATCTTTACTTTTTTTGAGAATAGAAACTAGTTCTGGTTGGGTAAATTTCATCTTTTTCGAATTTTTTTGTTTACATCCCTTGCCGTTGTCTGAGGATTCTTACTTGTATCTGCAGTAATGTGCTCACCTCTTACGGGTTCATAGATTTTTGCCATTTTATTATAAACTTGAATATCTGCATCAGACAAATCATTTTTTCTTTTTTCAAGTCGTGAAATTACAATATCTTTTGGACAAACACATTCAACAATGAATACTTGTTCTGATGATAGCTCTAGTTTTTTTACAACGTCTCTTCTAGATCTTTCTTTGTTGAAAGTAGCATCAAGTATACAATTTTTTCCAGCATTATAGAGATATTTTGCAAATAATAATAATACATCATAAACAAACTCTCTTTCCTTTTTGGAATAAGTGGGGTTAGGATTTAGGTCCTTTCTGATTTTGTCAGTAGATAATATGATGGCGTCAATTAGCGGAGCTAAGGCTTTAGATAGTGTTGTTTTTCCAACTCCTGGAAGCCCACAAACTATTACTATCAATAATTCACACCTTGCTTTTTTGTTTTATTTTGGATTATTATATTGATAAACTATCTTTCAATAGTGATAATCAGTATTGAAATTAGGTTTATGATTAGATTCAGCTATGAGAATTGTATTATCAGTTTTAATCTATATTATCGAAATTAAAGTAGAATGACATTCAAAAACATTCTCGTTCCCTACGATGATTCAGAATGTGCTCTTCGTGCTTTCAAAATTGCCGCGGAGATGGCAAAGAAATTCAATTCAAAGTTAACTGTTCTCACCGTTGTTCCAAGAACATATCATGCCAGTAGTTTGTATACCAATGCTAGATACGAAGAAGTTTTGCTCAAACAACAAAGAGATTCAGCAAACAGTGCCTTATCAAAAGTAGATTCAATTGCTAAAAAGCAACGGATTAGTCTCGCAAAATATGTTTTAGAATCTAATGCGGTGGTTAAACAAATAGTTTCATTTGCAAAATCTGAAAAATTTGATCTTATAGTAATGGGTACTCATGGGCGAACTGGCTGGAATAAGCTAATTCTTGGAAGTGTGGCAAATGGAGTATCTCAAAGAGTTGGGTGTCATGTCTTTCTTGCAAGATAAATTATGTAAACTGCAGTGATTTCCCAAATTGATAATTGATTGTCAGCTTAAAATGTTCAAAATTCCATTATAACTACATGCAGAAAGAAGCTAGATAAAACATTGGTACCAAAAAAACTTCTCAAATAATTCAAGCGTACAGTAAATATGCAGAAAATTACGATTCTGCAGAAATTTTTTACCGTCTTCTAGGATGCAAAATACCAAAATATCGAAAAATGACTGTAGATGCACTAGAATTATCAAAAGGAGATATAGTTGTGGAGCTTGGATGTGGAACTGGATCAAATTTTCCTTTAGTTTTAGATAAAATCGGTCCAGAAGGAAAGCTAATTGGAGTTGATATCACCGACAAAATGCTGGAACAAGCAAGGAAGAAAATACAAAAAAATGGATGGAAAAATGTTGAATTGGTACTCTGTGATATTGCAGAATACAATTTTCCTGAAGCATTGGATGGTATTTTCTCAACTGGTGCACTGTCATATTCTCTACAGTATGATAAAATAATCAAAAAAGCACAGGAGGCATTAAAAACTGGCAAAAATTTTGTGTTATTTGATTTTAAAAAGTCAGAAGGACCTGCAAGAATTTTTGCGCCAATATTGTTATTGACTACCAAGCCCTTTGCCGTCGATAAAGAGTATTATGAACGCCAAGCATGGAAATCAGTTGAAAAATATTCTGAAAATACTTCTTACTTAGAAGGCTGGGGCGGGTTTTTGTATCTCTCAGTTGGAAAAAAGATCTAACATTAACTGCTTATTGTTAAACAAAAATTTAGGAGAAATTCTGACAGTAATACTTGATCAATTTATTATTTAGTTTCTGCATCTATGGTACCGCCTTGGCCATAAAGTGCAGTCATAGTGTAACTGCTAGTTATTCCTTCAATTGATCTGATTTTAGCTACACCAAAATCTATGTCTCCAGGTATTTCTCCTGTTATTTTAACAAAAATATCATACCTTCCCATTATTCCATTAA
>DRGT01000103.1 GCA_011055585.1 Candidatus Nitrosopumilus sp.
GAATTTTGATTCAGATTTATGTTCTTCATTTTTTACTACATCAAGCTCAACTTTACTTTTTTTTATCTGAGTTTGTATGTCTTCTAGTTCATCTTTTTCTTTTTTTATTTTCTCTTCAATCTCCATCAGTTCTTAGTGATGATCCAGAGTTAGGGGCAATAGCAATTATTGGAGGATTTCTCATAGGAGGTCTAGGTTTTTACCTTCATTTTGTGAGAGGTAGAAGAAAGGCTTGAATTGGTTTAAACGTGACAAACCTAAAGAGGAAAAATCTACCGATAAAGAACTACCACAAAATGGGGAAATAAAGCTAGAAGTAGAGCAATTCCATGAAGAGCAAATTGATAATTCACAATACAAAAATGAGCCAGAAGAATTAGAAAATGAAATCGAATCAAAAAAACAACATCTTGAATCAATTTCTAAGAAACTAACAGATGTAAAGCAAGAATATGATCTTGCTGTAGAAAATCTCATTCATATAAAAAAAGATCTTATCATGAAAAATAAGGAATTAAGTTCACTCAGAGCGATATCAGGTTCTAATCCTCCAAAAACTGCAACATCAGACCAACTAAAAGAATCTGTGGAGATTGAAGAGAAAATAAAAAAAGGAAAAGATGAACTAGAAGACATACAAACTCAGATAAAAAAAAGTAAAGTTGAGCTTGATGTAGTAAAAAATGAAGAACATAAATCTGAATCAAAATTCATAGAGGTTCAAACACTATTAAAAAAATCTGAAAAAGAATTAGGCAGGATAGAGCTCAACAAAAAAGAACTTTTGAAAGATATTCAATTAGAACAAAAAAAATCAAAGAACAAGGAAAAAAAGCATGGTGAGGATAAAGAATCTAAGCATGTTATAGAAGCTGCAAGTGCTGCTATTGCTTCAATGAAAAATAAACTAAAAATTGCCGAAACAGAACTTATCACAGTTAAACAAGTTTTAGAAAAAGAAAGAAAAGAATATCAAGAAGTAAAAAAATTAAAAAAAACTGAATGAGAAAAACAATCTAAAATGAAAGATAGTGTTTTTTCCATTTTTCTTTAATTTCTTCTTCTGAAAAACCCAAATCATAGAGGGGAGAAGTAACTTCGGATAAAGTATCTACTTTTACCATTACAACAGCATTGATTTTGCTCTTTATTCCTTTTTCCTCATAGAATTTTAAAATTTTAGAAAATTCTTCGTTATCTTTTAGAATCATTCCTTTTCCTTTGAAACGATATCCTTTTCGCAAAATAGGGTCAACCACATTGATTTCAACTGAAGGATTATTTTCCAAATTTGAAATTGTTTGTGGAGACTTGATATCTGCAAAAATTAGATGTTCATCATCCCATGCCAAAATGGTTCCTTTGGGAGAAACATTTGGAGTATTATCTGGAGAGATGGTTGCTACAAATCCTAATTTTTGACGTTCAAGGAAATGCTTAATTTCATCTGAAATTTTTGCCATTCTTTTGCTAAATTTGAAATTTCAATTAAACTCATCGATGAGTATTTTATCTCATCAAATCTGCCAAAACCCCATAAAGAAAGAAAAATCCTATTCCGCCACCAATTATTGCAACCCAGATAGCGATCGTCATGATTTTTGACATTAAACGACTTAGTTTTGGTTGAGTGTATTTAGTTTTCTAACGAATATAGAAAATTATTTATTTTTTAAAAAATTTAGTATACTAAATGAAAGAAAAATTTGATTTTTACTGCTCATACTGTGGAAAAGAGTTTGGAGAACAAGTAATAGATCTTGCAAAACACATTGGCAAGATTCACGATCCCACTAGAAAAAAGTATTAGAAAAAATCAAAATTTGTAATGTATTAAAAATTTATTACAATTCCTTCGTAAATTGTGTGTATTTTCAGAATAGCTTCACATTCTTTACTATATAACAAAATCAGCAACCATAACTATTGAAATTTGAAACGCTTTGTAAGAGTCTGAAATCAGGATTTTCCATTAAAGGTTTTAGATTAGATATTCTAGATGTAGGTTTCATCATTATTTTAGGAATGATGACATACCAAGGACAGGCTATACAAGCTGTATGCGCTACTGGCCTCTGTGGATTTTGATTAAAAATTGATTGTGCAAAAGCCAGTACTATTAGGAATGTGTTTTTCTTTACATGTAGCTACTTTTCTTAGTTATTATATTGCATCAGTTTTTTAATCTACAGATTTTTTATTATTAGTAATTCCTTTACTTATTTTATTGAAACTAAGTCTGTAAAGTACTAAGATGCCAAATAATTCAATATATTCTACAAAGGCCACGGTGTAAAAATGCAATAACCATCCACCAGTTGCATCATTTATCACAGCAAAAACTGCACTAAATATTGGAAAAGCAACAAAAAATGATGCAATCATTACAACAAATCCAAATAGATAGTCTTGTATTGTTAACACTTTAGATTTTTCTAATATTTTATCAACGTCAGAAAATTCTGGGTGTTCTGCCAATAATTGGTTTTTCATGTCTAGATAAGTAGAGTTTCCTTGCTCAACAGCGAATATCATTCCACCAAGAATAAAAAGAAAGATTGTTGCTTCAGCAAAAAAGAACTTTCCGCGTTTGCCTGTCATGAATTTGTTCATTTGTCTATCGAACATTCTACCAAATGCACCTAACTTTTCTTTTTTAGTTAGGATGATCAACCCAACAGAAATTGCTGTGATAACTCCAAAAGAACCAAACCAATTATCAGAAACATATGTTACAAAGAGTAATCTAATTGGGAGTAAAACTCCAGTAAATACTGCAAATACAATTATAGTTTCATAGATGTTTTTCATGTTTTTTCTATACCTGTGGAATTTTCTTGAAACACGTTAGAGAGCTGGCTGTTGAATAATATGAGGAGTAGTTTGTTCAAAATGAAAATGACAAATGGGCCCGAATGGGAACATGCCAAAAACAATGCGAGTCTTTTTGCCTTGAAAAGTGAATTAAACTAGTTCATTCCCATCATGCCCATTCCTTTTTCAGAATGTAGCTTGAAGATTACAATGTAGTTGTCCTCATCAACAAAAGTTAGTTCTCCTTCAACTCCTTGCATGCTTTCAAAAATCCTTGGAACTGTAGAGGTTTTTCCCATAGTTTTGCCATAGCCTCCTTGCATTTCCCAAGTTACCATTGGTACATTTACAACATTTGCAGTCTTTTCTATAGTAAGCTCACCATTTGTTTCAGCTTTTAAGATATCAGATTCTGAAGTCAGAACTCTTGGTTTGGCATTTTCATTCCAGGTTACTAAATGTGGAACTCTAAATTGTGAGTATTCTGCTTGTCCTGGAATTGAGTCAAACACATCTATCTGA
>DRGT01000104.1 GCA_011055585.1 Candidatus Nitrosopumilus sp.
CATCTAGGCGTATTTTCATATCAATTAACTGCCTTTCATAGGACTCTAAACGCTCAAGAGTATCGGGATCATTAACTCCCTGCTTGAATTTTATGTATGGTTTTAGCTTGCTAAATAAGTACAAAACAAACACACCAACAAAAAACGCAACAACAATTCCTAAAATCACCTCGGGATCAGGTATCTCAACTAACATCACGATCAGTTTTGTAAATTGTGATTTATCATATTAGAACAACATAATTTCACATTTTACATTAACTAAAACATCATCAACAATCACGACAATTTTGAATTAAAATCACATATCGAGGTTTGACGAATTAGCTTATCAATCACATCCAAAACCTGCTCTTCTCTCTCAGGAAAAACATCACTATCTTTAATCACAACAACCTGTTCGGATAATCTTGACATCACATCATCGTCATCAGGCAGCAAAACACCTAACCCACGAAGCAAAACAATCGAATAGAACAAGGCCACGAGTTTGTTCCTAGACTGGCTAACCTGCCTGTAGTAAGCTCCTTTTGTTATGTTGAATTTAATTTGAGATAGTTTTCTCTGATTTAGAATTATTTCAATTTGTCTTTCCGTAAACAATGATTTTTTGATAATTTTTCTAATTATGTTATTAAAATTAGAAGAATCATACTCCGACAAAGCTATACAAATCTGTATACCATAATTCTAATTAAACTTTAAAGTGCAGCGCTCAAACGTCAGTTATGGCAAGCAATCGTGTTGAAACCTATCTAAAATCACAATTAAAGAAAAAAAATGCGTTAATTTTCGTGCTTATTGACTCTGAGGCATCTGATAGTTCTAAAGCAACAGCGCTTGCAAAGAGGGTGGAAAAAATTGGTGCCTCAGCAATATTAGTTGGTGGCTCATCAGCCTCAGATCAAATGGAGATGGCCAAAGTTGTTAGCAACATAAAAAAATCAATTAAAATTCCAATCATCCTTTTTCCAGGAAACGTTACTGGTGTAGTACCTGGTGCCGATGCAATTCTTTTCAGCTCTCTCTTAAACTCTGAAAACCCATATTTCATTTCACAAGCCCAAGCGTTAGGGGCACCGGCAGTAATGAAATTTGGTTTGGAACCATTGCCAACTGCCTATCTAGTAATAGGCGAAGGAACCTCTGCGTGGTTTTTTGGTTCAGCTAGAGGAATTCCATTTGATAAACCAAACATTGCTGCAATGTACTCACTAGCTGCTCAATACATGGGAATGAGGTTTGTTTATCTTGAAGCAGGATCTGGTGCAAAATCTAATGTAAAGCCAGAAATGGTCAAGACTGTAAGAAAAATTTTCAATGGATTTCTCATTGTGGGTGGAGGAATTAAGGATGCAAAAACTGCAAAAGATATTGTAAAAGCTGGCGCTGATGCCTTAGTAATTGGAACCTTTTTAGAAAAAGGCGGAAGTCTTAAGAAACTAGAACAGATAGCAAAAGCAATTCAAAGCACCAAGAGATAGATATCATAATGTCTCATAATGATGCTTTATTCAGAATTAAAGATCTTAAAGTTCCAGATTACTATGTTGATTACTATTCAGGATTAGCAAAAGAAACCTATAACATCTTTGAAAAAGCCGCAGAAGCAAAATCATCACTTGTAGATTCTTCTGGAATTATTGAACCAAGGATTGCGTTTGATTTAGCAGACCGTGTTGCTAAAATGCACGACATTGACATTACAGAACCATTAAGAAAACTACTCAAAATCCATGGAAAAGAGATCTCCGCACTAATTTTATCAAAACACATAGCTTTAGGCGAATATTCTCAACCAAACTCTACTTTAGAAGAAAGATTAGATCTTGCAGTTCGTGTAGGTCTCGCAATAGTAACAGAGGGCGTCACAATTGCACCTTTACAGGGAATCTCTGCAGTAAAAATCAAGAAAAACAAAGATGGTTCGGAATACCTTTCTGTCTCAATAGCTGGTCCAATGCGTTCAGCAGGAGGAACAGAATCTGCTGTTACTATGCTAATTGCTGATCATGTTAGAAAAACTGTAGAGCTTTCAAAATACCAAGCAAATTCTTTTGATGATGAAACAGGAAGATTTGTTGAAGAGCTAAGAATCTATGAAAGAGAAGCCAGCAGCTTTCAATTTCATGTTTTAGATGAAGATATTGTCAAAGTAATTTCTAATCTTCCAGTAGAGCTTGATGGAGTAGACACTGACCCATATGAAGTTGTAAACCATAAGGGAATGACCAGAATCAAAACTAATCGTGTAAGAGGCGGTGCACTACGCGTTCTAAACGACGGACTAATTGGACGTTCCAAGAAACTTTTGAAACGAATTGAGCTTTACAATCTAGATGGTTGGGAGTGGTTAAACGAACTCGAAGGAGCAGTTCAAACAGGTGATGGTGAAGAAGATGCAGCTGCAAAAAGAATGAGAGAGGTAATCACTGGACGCTCAGTTTTATCAATGCCAAACAAGCTTGGAGGATTTAGATTAAGATATGGTCGTGCATGTAATACAGGATTTGCAGCTGTGGGATTTCATCCAGTAGTTGCTGAAATTTTAGATCATACAATAGCTGTTGGCACACAAGTCAAAATCAACATTCCAAGTAAAGGAGCGACAGTATCATTTGTTGATTCAATTGAAACACCAATTGTCAGACTCAAAAATGGTGATGTAGTAAAAATCCAAGATATTCAACACGGACTTAAAATCAAAAACGAAATTGAAAAAATTCTTCATCTTGGAGATATTTTGATTTCATTTGGAGATTTTCTAGAAAACAACGCAAAATTAATTCCATCAGGATACGTAGAAGAATTTTGGATTGAAGAACTTAAAAAAATAATTAAAGAAAAAAATTTTCAGGATGAATACATTACACAATTTCTTGAAAAAACACCTACTTTTGATGAGACATTAGAAATTTCTTTAAAATTCAAAATTCCTCTGCATCCAAAATATCTTTACTATTGGGACCAAATCTCAGCAGAAGAATTTAGTGAAATTTTACTACCAACTGACATTCAAGAAAAATCAATTCACTATCCAATTACCTGTAAACCAATTTTAGAAAAACTTGGCGTTCCTCATAAAATGCAAAACACCAGCATCATTCTTGAAGAAGACGAAGCGAAAATTTTCTTTAATTTACTATTTAGAGAACCAATAAAAAATAATAATTCGTATTCAATTCTAGAAAACATTTCTAAAACATCTGGAATAACTCTACGAAAAAAATTCTCAACTTCTATTGGTGTTAGAATTGGTAGACCGGAAAAAGCAGCTCCTAGACAAATGAAACCACCCGTTCATGTGCTTTTTCCAGTTGGAGAAAAAGGAGGAGCAACTCGTGATTTGTTAAAGGCATCTAATCAACCAAACTTCTATACGAAAATTTACAATAGAATTTGCAAAAAGTGTAATGAACCATCAATTGGAATTAAATGTTCAAACTGTGGTGAGAAAACATCTATAGCTCATATCTGTCCAACTTGTAGGGCTTCATTAAACTCAACATTTTGTGAAAAATGTAAAAAAAATACCTCGTCACACTCTTACCAACCATTTCCTCTAAAAAAGAAACTAATGTTAATACAACAAAAAATTGGAATTAAAGCACAAGTGCCATTCAAAGGAGTTAAAGAATTAATTAATAAAGAAAAAATTGCAGAACCACTTTCTAAAGGACTGATAAGACAAGGTTTTGGATTAACTGTTTTCAAAGATGGAACAGTTCGCTTTGATGCAACAAATTCCCCTTTGACTCATTTTAAACCAAAATGGATTGGAACATCAATTGAAAAGCTAAAAGAGCTCGGCTATACTCATGACAAAAACGGTGAACCACTTTCTGATCTAAATCAAACTATAGAACTTCGAATGCAAGATGTAATTGTCCCAACTCAAAGTGGGAAATATCTTGTTGATATCTGCAAATACATTGATACTGAATTAGAAAAATTTTATGGTAGAACTCCATTCTATAATGTAAAAAACATTGAAGAATTAATTGGCCACCTTGTAATTGGATTAGCACCCCACACATCTGTTGGAATAGTAGGACGAATAATTGGTTATACAAACACACATGTTTGTTTTGCAACTCCAAATTGGCATTCTGCAAAAAGACGAGATGCGGATGGTGATGCAGATTCTATAATGTTGTTAATGGACAGCTTGCTAAATTTTTCAAGACAATTCCTATCTGATAACATAGGAGGATTAATGGATGCACCACTTCTTATTCAACCACTTGTGCTGCCACATGAATCACAACCACAAGCTCATAATCTTGAAGTGACAAACAATTTTCCACTCTCATTTTTTGAATCTACCCTATCAGAACAAAAAGCATCCGATGTAACATCAGTAGAAATTATAAAATCAAGACTGGAAACAAAAGAACAATTTTACGGATACAATTTCACTCATTCTACTTCTTCTCTTACTACATCAAAACCTAGAAGCGCATATTCAACTCTTGGATCCATGTTGGATAAATTAGACATGCAAATTAGAAATGCAGATCTAATTAATGCAGTTGATACAAATGAAATTATTTCAAATGTAATTTCTACTCATCTTATTCCCGACATTATGGGAAATCTTAGAGCATATGCAAGACAAAGTTTTAGATGTACAACTTGTGGCAGAAGCTATAGACGAATGCCACTTTTGCAACATTGTGTTTGTGGTAACAAGTTGATTCAGACAATTTCAAGAGCATCAGTTGAAAAATACCTTAAACTAGCAAAACGCCTTTCAAAAAAATACAATGTGAGTAAATACCAAAAAGGACGAATCCAAAACCTATCTGATGAAATTGATCTAGTTTTTGGGAAAAGTAAAGGTGATCAAGCTTTACTAACAGACTATGCCAGCTAAATTATCGTAACTTTACGTACTCATAAGCACCAAGTTTTTTATCAAA
>DRGT01000105.1 GCA_011055585.1 Candidatus Nitrosopumilus sp.
TATTCCTGTATTTGTTGACTTTTGGGCTGAATGGTGTGGTCCATGTAGAATGGTTGGACCCGTTGTTGAGGAACTAGCCAATGATTATGATGGCAAAGTAAAATTTGTCAAAGTTAATGTTGATGAAGCTAACGAATTAGCATCAAAGTATAATGTTTTTAGCATTCCAACTCTGGCAATATTCAACAAGGGCGAATTGGTAACTCAACAAGTTGGCGCCGCATCAAAAGAATCATACAAAAATATGATTGATAAAACCCTTCAAGCTGCGTAACTGCACTTGAGTTTTTCATTTTTTTAATCTAAACTATTAATATTGCATTAGTCAAATCTGCCCATGTCACTTGGAGAGGTTGATACATTAAATCTTCTTACAGATAAGCTAGATAACTTATTCACAGAATCTCAAAATTATTACGAAACATTTCTTGACGCAAATAATTTATACAAAAAAGGAAAATTAACTGAAAAAGAATTTTTTGAAAAATTAGGTGATTATGTTGTTGCATATTCTGCATTAGAATTTCTTTCAATCAAAGTAATTTTAGAAATGAAAAAAGCTTTGGATAAAATCGTAGGTGGAAAATCAATAGGAGGAACTCAATCTCCCGGTTTGATGCCTGGAATGGGTTCGCCTGGAATGATGGGAGGCGGAATGGGAATGCAACCACCTCCACGTGCGGGAACTGCAGAAAATCCAGTGGGTGGACCAGCTTCTGTTGTTTCTGCAAGAGAAGGATTTGGTGAACCTGGAACTTTGCCCTCTCCAGATCCATCTATGGTTTCACAATCAACAAGCTCTGGACCATCTTGCTCATCTTGTGGTGCAGGTTTGCGTCCAAACGCAAAGTTTTGCACAAAATGTGGAACAAAAGTTTAGAAATTTTTTTTAAAATTAAAACTAATCTTGAGTAGCCCCACAATCAGTACAAAATCGTGCATTTGGTGATATTTTAGTTCCACACTCGGAACAAAATTTTACATCAGAATTGGTTTCAGTTTCTTGATTACCATACATTCCAGAAACTCTAACTGCTCCTGTAGGAACATATGTGTCATCATCAATTATTTGTACAGGTTGAAAGTCTTTTTCTTCAACAAATGTGTAATATCTTAGAACAGTTTTTTTTCTATCTTCAGGATCCGGAACTATATCTCCTAACCAAAATGAATATCTCATCAGTGTTAATTCCGGAGTAGAAAATACAAGTGTATGAGTTGACATATAGTCTTCAGCTGCTTGTTTTCCATTGAAAACCTTCATGTTTCCACTAAATCTGAATTTATGTATAATAGTTTCTAGGTGGTGGACCGGGAGGGAATTGAACCCTCGACATCCACGTTGCGAACGCGGCATTATACCACTAAACCACCGGCCCTTACATGATCACAAGTCATTCCACTTTTATTCATTTTCTCAAAGAATAATAGACTGCAAAAGACAAAAAATTTAGATGACATACGACACCGTAATTACAGATTCTCATTTAGTTTTGCCACAAGGCATTATTGACAAGAATATTGTTATTGATGATGGAAAAATTGTATCAATCACTAATGATGTTCCGTCATGTGATCACAAAATTAATGGAAATGGTTTAGTTTCGATACCAGGTTCAATTGATACTCATATTCACTATGGTGTTTACTCTCCAATCGACAAAGCAGCAACGACTGAATCTCATGCTGCAGCAATTGGTGGTATTACTACAATGATGAGAATGTTAAGATTGGGAGATTCATACAAGTTATCATTAAAATCACAACTTGAAGCAAGTTCAAATTCTCATTATATTGACTATACAATCCATGCATCAATTTTCAATAAACAACAAATTGATGAAATGAAATTTTGTGTAGAAAACGGAATTACATCTTTCAAATTATACATGAATCTTGGCGGTGATGTTAGTCATGTTTACATGGATATGAAACCTGGAACAAATTATCTACATGAAGCTAAAGTAGATATGACTTTAGACATTGTCGAAAGTGTAGTAAAAAATGCAGCATCTTTAGGATGTCCTGTATTAGTTCATGCTGAAGATTATGAATCCTGTGCATGTGGAATTAAAACTGCTAAAGAAAAAAAACAAGATGGACTAGGTGCTTGGTCTGAAAGTAGATCGCCTGAATCTGAAGTTAAAGCTATAAGGACTGTTTCAAAATTTGCGAGAGATTATGGGTGTACGATATACTTTGTTCATATTGGTTCCTCAAGAGCACTAGAACAAATTAAAGAAGAAAAAACTAATGGAACTAGAATCTATATAGAAACCTGTCCTCATTATCTTACACTTTCATATGAAAAACAAGATGGTTATTTGGCAAAAGTGATGCCACCAATTCGTTCCTCAAATGACATTGAAGCCGTTTGGAGAGCAATTTCTACCAATCAAATTGACACAATTGGGACTGATCATGTTGCAAATAAACTCAAACTCAAGTTAGGTGGAAGTGATGTTTGGGACGCTCTGCCTGGATTTCCAGGAATTGGAACCGAATTGTCAATAATGCTAAGCGAAGGAGTGAACAAAGATAGAATTTCTATTGAACATTTAGTAAATCTAACAAGCACAAATGCTGCCAAAATTTTTGGCATGTTTCCTCAAAAAGGAGTACTTCAACAAGGCTCTGATGCAGATATTTCGTTGATTGATTTGAAAAAAGAAAAAAAAGTCTCTAATGAGTTGTTTGGCGCATTTTCAGATTATACTGTTTACGAGGGAATGAATCTTAAAGGCTGGCCTGTCAAAACTTTAGTTCGTGGAGAACTAATTGCAGATGATTTTGAAGTTGTGGGCAAGCGTGGATTTGGGAAATTTGTTAAAAGAACAATTTAGGAAATTATTTCAAACTTGCCATTTGTCTTTGCTTTGTAAATCACATCAGGCTTTCTTGTAAATATTCCAACTTCCATTACACCTGCAATCTGAATAATTTTTTGTGCAAGAATTTTTGGTTTTTTAATTACACCAAAATTACAATCTAAAATAATATTTCCGTTCTCAGTAATGAATGGGTAACCTTTTTCTAATGTTCTTATTCTTGGCTTTCCACCTAATCTCTTAATTGATTTTGTAACACTACTGCGTGCTAAAGGATGAACTTCAACTGGAACTGGACGATTAAAATGTTTTACAAACTTTGATTTGTCTGCCATTATTACAACTTTTTTTGCAGCATTAATCAAAATATTTTCTCGAAGTAAGGCACCACCACCACCTTTGATCAAATTTTTTTCTGAATCAATTTGATCTGCTCCATCAAAAACTACGTCAATATGATCAATTTGATCCGCTTGAATTAATGGAATTCTTCCTTGTTCAGCAATTAATTTTATTTGAAGTGAAGTTGGCACACCTTTAATTTTGATTTTTTTTGTTTTGATAAATGAAGAAAGTGATTTCACAAATGATGTTGCAGCCCTTCCGCTTCCTAGTCCTAACACATAACCATCTTTAACAAATTTTAACGCATCAGTTGACAATGCCGAAATGGCATCATCAAAAGACAATTACTCTACCTCGGCTTGTTCTAGTCTGGAGAGAGTTTTATTAATCTCTCTTTTGATCTTGTCGAGGTCATTTTCATCTTCTTCAATTTTATCCTCATCTGGAATTTTGAAGGATGTTTGAGGTTTTTCTTGTTCAATTTGTATACCGTTTTGTTGTGGTGCAGGCAGTTGTGTTAGAATTTCTTGGTTTGGAATTTCAGGTTTTACTTCTGGTTTTAGTGTAGTTTGATTAATCTCAACTTTTTCAGGAGCTTTTTCGTGTTGTTTTATAATTTCTTCCACAATCTCACTTTTTGGTTGTAGCGGTTTTTGCTTAATGAATGGAAATTCGGGATGTTTATTTGATATTTCAGTGAGTGTTGTTAATTCAACTGATATTGGTAATTGTGGTGCAGCTTGAATTGTAGGAATGATTACTTTTTGTCGTGGTTTTTCTTCAGTTCTTTTTACTTGAATAGGTTTTTCTTGTAACTCTGTAACAGGTTTTTCTTTTTTAATTTCTTCTTTTTGCGTTATCACTTCAGTTTTTACTTCAGGAGTCTGAGAATTTGCTATTGTAATCTTTGATGTGAGTTCATATAATCTCTTATCTAGCTGTGATAATTTTTGATCCATTAATGTAATTAGACCTTCTCCAACTGGACCAAGGTCAGGATGCTTACTTGCCATTTTTAATTTTTCAATCTTTGTAAGGATAATGCCTAATTGATGTTGATATCTTAGCAATAATTTGTCTCGCTGAATCTTATTTAGACCACCATCATTTTGATAAAGTCTAGTAATTGTCTTGGTAAGAATTTCCTTTTCTAAACGAAGAGAATTAATCTGATTTTTAATTTGAGAATTTGCGCCAATTGTTCCTACTTCAACCTTGTTTTTAGGGAATTTTTTCACAGCAACTGCTGTACAGGCACCTGCAATAGAACTTAAGAAAAGAACAATTTCTTGCATCTAGGTGTACCATTTGATCCACGAGTATTTTCTAATCTTAGCCTCTGGGAATCCACAACTTGCACATCGGTGGTGACGTTTATGAAAAGAGTTCTTTCCACATCTACGACATCGTATGTGGACTTTTTTCCTTGTAAAACCACCCATTGAAGTTGTTCCTTTCACCATGATTCAATCACTCACGTAGATGGAGGTGGAGAAATCATAACCACGTTGTCTCCTCTAACAACAATGGTTCCTAGGCTTTTTGACTCTCCCTCAGAAGGGATCTCTTCTGACTGGTCGAGTAGCAGATTCATGTGCTGGTCAAAACCAAGCAAACTTCCTCGTATTGTCTTGCCGCCTTTGAGCTTAACCAAGACTACTTTGTTAATACTCTCATCAAGTACTTTTACTGCCATATCAACGGACATTTACTTCACTCATTAGCGTTCGTATTGGAGGATTATATTAAAATTTCATTGGTGTAACTTTGGATTTTTACCAGTAAGGCAAGTTTGACACTTTTTTTCTAGGTTTTTCACGATTTCAGATAACAATTTCTTGCCATCTTTTTTTGATGCTTTTCTAGGATCACCCCAAACGCCGTTTTTTGTTGCTTTTGGAAAAGATTTTGCCGCAATTTTTTTTGCTCTAGAAATTTCTCTTGATTTCAAATTTTCAGTAGTTAAACCCTTTTTTGCAAGTTTCATTTTGACCTTATTTGATACGGCAAGCATGAGTGATGTCTCAACAAAACCTGCGTGGTCAAAACAATCTTTCATAAAATTCCAGTAAGAAAAAACAAAAACACGAATTTTACCTCTAGAAAGCTTGTTCACTTTACTACTAAGACCATTGATAGCTTTTTGATTGGTATAGTGACCATTTAGAACAAAAACTGTTTTGATATCATTGCTTGCTAATGATAAACATAGTTCTGAAAGTAATTTTTGCAAAGTCGAAGGTTTTACACTTAGATTGAAAAATGGACCATGTTCAAATGAAACACCATAGGAAATAGTCGGTAAGAGCAAAAAATTTCCCTTTTTTGCTACTCTTATTGCAATCTCAGTTACTAAATCTGAATCAGTTGAAACTGGAAGATGGGGGCCATGCTGTTCAATAGAGCCAACAGGAATTATGGCTGCCTGGTTTTTCTTTTTGATTAATTTTCTGAGATTGGGATCTAACTGATCCTTTACAACTATCATTAGTTTCACTTGGATTTTATGTGAACTTTTCTCCAGCGAACATCCAATTTATTTTCAAGGTGCATTTTGACGGCTTTCACCAAAGTCTGTGCTTCTAGTTTCTGACCTTGTTTTTTGATCTTCTCTAACCCATCGTTAGGATCTACTTTGAAAGAATCTTGGAAAATAATTGGTCCTTGATCTAAGTTTTCTGTTACATAGTGAGCAGTGACGCCAATAATCTTTGTTCCTCTCTCATATGCTTGTGCATATGCAAGTGCTCCTGGAAATGCAGGTAGCAAAGAAGGATGAATATTGATTATTCTTTCAGGATATCTCCACACAAAGTTTGGCGTTAAAATTTTCATGTATCTTGCAAGAACTATTACATCAATATCATACTTTTTACAAATTTGAATTAGCTTTTGTTCAGCTTTTTCCTGAACTTTTTCATCAACGAGAACAAATGGAATTTTTGCCTTTTTTACCATTGGAATTAGTGTTTTTTCAGTACCTACAATCAAACTAATTTTTCCTTTGATAGATTTTTTTGATTTTAGAATTGCATCAAGACAGTGGGGTTCTTTTGTAACAAATAATGCTATATTTTTTTGTGAACTTTGTTCATGATGAGTACTTACATCCATTTTTTGTTTTTTTGCAACTTTTTGTAATTCATCATCAAATTTTTTTACATTAACACTTTTTGTGAATGAAACTTCCAGATACATTCCAAAAAGTCCTTTCATTACATTTTGGTTTACTTTCTCAATGTTTCCCCCTTTGTGAAAAACAAAATTTGTAAAAGTCGCAACTATTCCTTCTCTATCTTTTCCAACTACTGTTACTCCAATGATTATTTTTTTCACGACGGTGTTTTATGATCATACCTTATTAATGCTTAAAACATCAAAACAAAATTTTTCAGAGTAAATGCGGAAGGTGGGATTCGAACCCACGAACCCCTAAGAGACAGGGTCCTAAGCCCTGCGCCTTTGACCAGGCTTGGCAACTTCCGCAACGCAACTGCCTTTAAACACAAATTTATCTATTGTTGAGAGACAAAAGCATGGGAAAATTATTTGGAACAAATGGAATTCGTGGAGTTTTTGGTAATGATTTAACTTTAGATTTCATTCATGACATAACTCTGTCTATTGCAACATACTTCAAAGAAGGACCGATACTTGTTGGTTATGATGGTCGTGACTCGAGTCCAATAATCGTAAAAGTAATTTGTACTGCATTAAATTTTTCAGGATTAGATTGTAAAAATGCTGGACTTGTTCCAACACCTTGTTTAGAATTTGCTACAAAAAATCTTGGATACAAATGGGGCATAATGATTACAGCCTCTCATAATCCTCCAAAATACAATGGAATTAAGCCCGTTGCAAGTGATGGAGTAGAAATTTCACGAGAGGACGAATTTGTAATCGAAGATATTTACTTTAATAAAAAATGGCAAAATTCTCCTCAAAAATGGGGCACAACTGATGAAGAAGATGGAGCGATTCAAGTCTATTTAGATGGAATCAAATCTAAAGTAAATTCAGAAAAAATTATCTCAAAAAAATTCAAAGTCGTCTTAGATCTTGGAAATGGTGCACAAGCTGTAGCAGCACCTACATTTTGCAAAGAATTAGGATGTGAAGTTTTTAGTATTAATGAAAATATTGATGGAATGTTTCCTGGCCGTGGTTCAGAACCAACTCCAGAAAATCTAAACGAATTATCTCAATCTGTGTTAAACAATAAAGCTGACTTGGGAGTTGCATTTGATGGAGATGGTGACAGAAGTTTATTCTGTGATAACAAAGGAGAAATTTTAACAGGTGACAAATCTGCATTATTATTATCTAGATACATTTTAGAAAAAAACCCAAATTCAACTGTAGTAACATGTTTGAATTCTAGTTCAGCTATTGAGACTTTGACTGCAAATAGCAATTCAAAAGTTGTTAGGACTAAAGTTGGAAGTGTTGAAGTCTCAAGAAAGATGGTCCCCATTAATGCTTTGATTGGATTTGAAGAAAATGGTGGTTTCATGTATGGCAAGCATAATCAGGTACGAGATGGAGTGATGACTTTGGCTTTAATTTTGGACTTGTTAGCATCATCTGGAAAAACTATTTCTGAAGAAGTTGAAACATTACCGCCATCTTTTACTACAAAGGATAAAATCTCATGTTCTAAAGATGAAGCTAAGAAAATCATTGATACTCTAAAACAAGAAAACCCAAATGCTGATACAACTGACGGAATTAAAATTATAACTGATGAAAAAAATTGGGTAATGATTAGACCAAGTGGAACTGAACCAATTATTAGAATTTATGCAGAAGCTAGCTCACAAAAACAACTTGATGAGTTAATGTCAGAGTACATTCAAAAAATAAAATCAATCATTTCCAGATAACATATTTAAGACCAATTGGGCGCATGGGAGGAATGGAGATGATCCCCCTGGGTGATGCAAATGGCTAAGCCTTATTATGTAAAATTTGAGACACCAGAAGATCTAGTAAACCCAATACTAGAGGCAATTAGAGTTGCTGTTGAAAGTGGTAAAGTCAGAAAAGGAACCAATGAGGCAACAAAGGCCATAGAACGTGGTACTAGTAAACTAATTATTATTGCCGAAGATGTTGACCCACCAGAGGTTGTAGCTCATCTTCCAATTCTCTGTGAGGAACAAGGAGCAGCATATGCATTTGTTCCAAGCAAACAAGAACTTGGAAAAGCATTAGGAATTGATATTACTTCTGCAGCAGCTGCAATACTAGATTCTGGTGATGCACAACATATCATTGATCAAGTAGTCTCATCTATTTCTAAAATAAAAGGTGGCAAGTCTGATCAATGAGTACAGAAACTGAAACAGTAACTCCAGCAGAGGTCATACAAATTGTTGGAAGGACTGGCATAGCTGGTGAAGTTATTCAAGTTAGAGTAAGAATAATGGATGGAAGAGACAAAGGACGAATTCTAACAAGAAATGTAAAAGGTTCTGTTAGGATTAATGATATCTTAATGCTTCGTGAAACAGAAAGAGAAGCTAAGAAGATAAGGTAGGCGATTAGATGAGTCTTTTAGTAAAACCATGCAGTTTTTGTGATAGACCAGTTGCAAAGGGTTCAGGTACAATGCTTGTGAAAAATGACGGAACTGTTTTCTGGTTTTGTTCCGCAAAATGCAAAAAAAACATGCTAGAGTTAAAGCGTGATCCAAGAAAACTAAAGTGGACAAAAAAGTACGTCAAAGGCGGAATTAAAAAGAAGTAGCTTTGTCCGAACAAACATTGATAGTATTAAAACCAGACTCAGTAGAGCGAAATTTAATTGGTGAAATTCTATCTAGATTTGAAAAATCAAATTTTAAAATTATTAAATTGCAAAAGATGAATTATACAAAAGAAATGGCTGAAGAATTTTATTCAGCTCATAAAGAAAAACCATTTTTTGGTGAACTAGTCTCGTATATCACCTCAGGACCTGTTGTTGCAGCAGTACTTGAAGGAGAAAATGTTGTTGCAAAAACTCGTGAAATTAACGGAGAAACAGATCCTAAAAAAGCTGAAAAAGGCTCTATTCGTGGAGATTTTGGCATTGATATTACAAGCAACACTATTCATGCGTCTGACTCTCCGCAAAGTTTTGAAAAGGAAGTGAAAGTAGTATTTCCGTGATTAATGTTGCAAATCAGACAACCAATTGTGGTAGTACTTGGCCATGTAGATTCTGGAAAAACTTCACTTCTTGATAGAATTCGTGGTACAGGTGTTCAAGGAAGAGAAGCAGGAGGCATCACACAACACATCGGTGCGAGTTTTCTTCCAACTGAAACAATCAAAAAAACTTGTGGTGTTTTATATAAAAAATTAGAACAATCTGAACAACAAGTTCCAGGAATTTTAGTAATTGACACACCGGGACACGAAGTTTTTACTAACCTACGTGCACGTGGAGGATCAGCTGCAGACATTGCAATACTTGTAGTAGATGTAAATCGTGGTTTTCAACCACAAACAAATGAAAGTTTGAAGATTTTAGAAAGCAGAAAGGTTCCTTTTGTTATTGCATTAAACAAAATAGACCAGCTTTCAGGATGGAGACCAACTGAAACTTCTTTTATCTCACAAGCTGTCAAAGAACAAGACCACTCCATACAAACAACACTAGATGAAAAAATCTATGATGTTGTAGGAACTCTATCCATTCTTGGCTACCAATCTGAAGCATTTTGGCGCGTTCAAGACTACAAAACTGAGATTGCCATAGTTCCTATTAGTGCAAAAACTGGTGTTGGCATTCCTGAACTTATGGCCGTTTTAGTTGGACTGACTCAACAATACCTGCAAAAAAGATTAGACCAAAAAGAAAAATCAACTCGTGGAATTGTTCTTGAAGTAAAAGATGAGGTTGGTTTAGGACAAACAGCAAATGTCATTCTTATTGATGGTTCAATCAAAAAAGGTGACACTATTATTGTTACAAAAAGAGATCAGTAATTGTCACAAAACCAAAAGCAATTTTGTTACCAAAACCACTTGATGAAATGCGTGATCCTAGAGATAAATTCAAACTAGTTGACGAAGTTCATGCAGCAGCTGGAATAAAGATTGCATCACCAGAATTGGAAGGTGTTTTACCTGGAAGTACCCTTTATGTCGCAACAAACGAATCTGAAGTTTCAGAATTTAAGAGTAAAATAGAATCAGAAATGAAATCAGTCTTTATTGAAAAAGAAACTGATGGAGTGATTCTAAAATGTGATACGATTGGTTCACTTGAAGCCATAACTGAGATGCTAAAGCGGGAACAAGTTCCAGTGTCAAAAGCAGATATTGGATCTGTGAATCATCGTGATGTAATGGAAGCAAAGGCCGTTAAAGAAAATGATAGACATCTTGGAGTTATTTTATCGTTTAATGTTAAAACACTTACAGATGCAAAAGAAGAATCAGAAAATAATCATATCAAGATATTTGATGAAAATGTAATTTACAACTTGATTGATAATTACACAAAATGGGTTCAAGATGATACTGCCCATGAAGAAGATGCAATATTTGCAGAGCTTACACCAATTTCTAAATTCACATTTCTTAAAGGATATGTGTTTAGAAATAATAATCCTGCTGTGTTTGGAATCAGAATTGATGTTGGTGAGCTTAGACAAAAAGTACGGTTTATGAGAAAAGATGGAAAGAAAATTGGTACAGTCCATCAATTACAACATGAAGGAAAAACAATAGGATCTGCAAAAACTGGTCAAGAAGTTGCTTGTTCTGTGAAAAATGTTACTATTGGCAGGCAAATCCTAGAAGAGGATGAGTTTTACACTCTGCCAAATTCAAGTGAAGCAAAACAACTACTCAATCGATTTGCATCAAAGCTCAGCCCAGAACAATTTGCATTATTAAATGAAATAGTAGAGATTCAGCGCAAAAAAGACGCTGCATATGGTTACTAAACTGAGTTATACAGTATTACCAATGCAGCAATTATTCCAATAACTATGGGAATATACCATTTGGGAACATTTTTTGGTTTTCCAGCAGAAAATAGAGAATCTTTTCCGTTATCGGGTTTCACAATTTAATTTAGCATTCATATCATTTACTACTTTCTAAATTTCATTAACTAACAAGAAAAGTCGGTTCTGTCTTTCATCATATTATAAAATTCAAAGCCAGAATATTGGTGTGTAATTGTATAAGGAATAACTCCAATAACAGTTGAAGCAATGATAACAATTGCAGTATGCTTGTTCATTTGTAATCTAAGAAACTTGGATTATGCCTCTCATCCATGGATGAACCATACAGAAATATTCGTATGTCCCAGCCTCATCAAATGTATGTGAAAATGTGGTGCCTGCCATAAACAAACTACTGTCAAAAACACCACCTGGCTCATCAGATGGATTTCCACTTGTAACTGTATGAGCTGCAGAATCAACATTACTCCAAATTACTTCGCCACCAACTGCAATTGAAACTTCATATGGAATGAAACACTCGTTTGTTTCATCACATCCTGGAACACCAGAACCTTCTGCAACATTTATCTCAACTGTAGCCGGTAACATTGGTTGTTCTTCAGAAACTTCACTTGGTATTGGCTCAGCTTCAAACCCTTCAACAGAAAATTCTTCAGCAACAGGCTTTTCGCGTACAATCATTTCAGGCACGTCTTCAAACCCTGGTGCTGGAACTGCAGAACTAGTTGGTTCTGTAACAGAGATAGTTTCAGAAATTTCTACAGTACGTGTAGATTTTGGAACACTTACATCATCAGGAGATGCAGCAATTAGACCAAATATTCCTACTGTAAGAAATATCATTACTCCAATAATCCAAATCTCTAGCCTCATAGCTGAATCGGGTTTCTTTTTAGGCATTGATAAA
>DRGT01000106.1 GCA_011055585.1 Candidatus Nitrosopumilus sp.
GACACCAAAAGTACTTTTTTATTTAATGGAACACTTATCATTACAGCTTTTCCTCTTCTAGATGCACAATATTTTACTGGGCCTAAACAATAATCAAATTCCTCTCTCATAGAAACACGCAATGCCTGCTCCATGTACAATCTTTGTCTCTCTGTGTCATCAGCAATTGGTTTTATTCCCTTCTTAAAACCACCAACAATTAGTTTTCCCATTCTGTTTATTACACCAGCAAATCTAATGTCATCTTCTTGTAGTAACCGTTTGCAATTTTTTAAAATAAGATTATACTCATCAGATTTTTCTATTGTTGAGACAAGAGTAGTCATTTTACAAATTCCAATATAGGACCATTTAATTTCTCAAGTTTTTGGATATACTCTTGAGCACATTTAGGGGAGCAAGAAATGCTACCCTTTGCAAAAAATTCTTGATCGCAGTTCAAACATAAAGGCATAAGAGAATTAAAGGGAGGATAATACATAAAATGAGTTGTCGATTCTCAATTTTAAAAATAAGCACCACAATATTTGAAATGTATTACGATAATTCCATCTTAGTAAATTGTTAGAAAAATAAAACCGGAAGCCGACCTAGATTTAGGGAGTGTTCAGGTTGGTTACAAGACAACTTTGCTATTTATTTTTGATTTAAGTTCTGATATTTTGTTCTGTTTAATCTGGTTAACAAAATTTTCCATTTCTTTTTCCAATTCATCGATTATCTGCCATTCATTTTCAAAAGTCATTTTTCCATATTTGCCATCGTTAAGGATTATTACAGATTTGGGGGGAGATTCTCTCGTATATCCAACAGAACTTTCTTTGGCAACAATTGTTACATACAAAATGGTCCTAAATGCTTGAGTTACCAACTCGTTCATCCCTTTACTAAAATCATAAACTTGACTAAAGAATGTCTTTACAAAAGGGTATCCAGAACCAATAGAAAAATAGTCACTAATTTCATCTTCAACACCTTCTGAATCTATATGATGTAAATGTAATATTCCATCACTAGGCCTTCTTATACCAATTAATAATTCCAAAGGTTCGCTTACATCTTTAGACTGTGAATTTATTTTCTTTACCAGGGATTTACAATCATCAATAAAATTTTCTTCGGAATATACATGAGGTAGCTCAATCTCAGCAACATCAAAATCTAGCTCCTTACATTCAACTTTTTCTGAATCTTGAACTAATCTTAGACTTGTTGTAGCACATCGTTCCACGGCATGAATGTATTTGATAGCCTGTTGTCTAGTCAAACCAGTCTTTAACAATTCTTGCACATTGAGAATTCTAATTTGTGCAATCCTGTTTGTTACAACCTCTGGTATTTTTCTATTGAACTCGTTGAACAAGTTGACATATCCTGCTGCTCCAACTATAAAGGGGGTATTTTCTAGCGGAGTTAGTATTTTTGATTCAAAAGAAGATTCTCCCGTTTCCATATCCACGATTTTTGTATCAGAAACTAGAGCAATCCCTTCACTACATTTGAACCCAATAATTAATGTCATTTTTTCTTCGCTCTTTGAATGGCTTACAATCATTTATTGAATGCCTACATTTTCAGAATTGATTTTATCAAATCCCCCCAGCTATTCAGAAATACAACAGGTTTTCCGCTGATTCTATGCTTAAAACATTGACTTTAAGTTGCATTAACAAACTACCTGCTAATCTTTTCCACTTTCATTTCCATCTGTTTAGTCTTCTCATGCTCAAACGATGGTAAGAGATCTTCCTCTCCACTGGTAATTTTGTATCTTCTCAATAATGAAGAATTGGCAATAACAGAGATTGAGCTAAGAGCCATAGCGGCAGCTGCCAATATTGGACTCAATAGCCCTAATGCTGCTAGGGGTATTCCTCCAGAATTGTAAGCAAACGCCCAAAAAAGATTTTGTTTTATTTTTTTCATAGTTGCTTTACTAAGTTTGATTGCTCTTGAAACATCCATGATGTCGTCTTTGATTAAAATAATTCCGCCTGTTTCCTTTGCAATATCAGAACCACTTCCTATCGCAATTCCTATGTCTGCCTGAGCTAGTGCTGGTGCATCATTTATTCCGTCACCAACCATTGCGACAATTTTTTTCTCTGATTGAAGTTTTTTTATCACATTTGCTTTTTCAGTAGGCAATACACTTGCAATGACCTTTTCAATACCAACTTTTTTTCCAATCGCTTTTGCGGTTTTTTCATTATCTCCAGTTAACATAATATTTTCAATTCCTAAATTCTTCAAAGCTTGGATTGCCAAAGGAGATGATTCTTTTAGTGAATCTGCTACTGCTATCACTCCAGCTACTTTCTGATCAATTCCAACAATCATTACAGTTTTTCCTTCAGATTCTAACTCTTCCATTGTTTGTTCTATAGTCTCGATTGGGATGTTGAACTTGTGCAGCAATTTTCTATTGCCAAATAAAACTTGTCTATCATTTACTACAGCTTTTACTCCCATTCCAGATATTGCTTCAAAATTAGTTGGTTTTTTGAGTGATATTGTATTTTGTTTTGATTCACTAACAATTGCTTGTGCTAATGGATGCTCAGAACCAGTTTCAACAGAACCTGCATATTCTAGTAGTTGCTCATTCGAATAATCTCCCGATGACACCACGTCTGTGACAGCAGGTTCTCCCTTGGTAAGAGTTCCTGTCTTGTCAAATACGACTGTAGTTAGTTTTTGTGAACGTTCTAGGTATTCAGCACCTCTAATCAAAATGCCTGATTCGGCACCTTTTCCTACGCCCACCATAAGAGCAGCTGGAGTAGCAACGCCTAATGCACAAGGACATGCGATTATCATCACTGCTACAAATGCAAGTAGTCCCGCAACAAAATCCCCCATTATGAAATACCATACCAGGAATGTGACAACTGCTGCAGATATCACTGATGGAA